>DAOPYU010000097.1:0-12520 GCA_035353095.1 Candidatus Sumerlaeota bacterium
CCTGTTTGGCTTGGTGGCCACGGCGGTTTTGACGCCGTGTGTGATCTGGGCGGCAACGCAGCTGGGGGTCATGGACCGGGGCGGGTACCGCCGGGTGGGAGTTCTGTCGCGTCCCCTGCTGGGGGGATTGTCCCTTGCGGTTCCGTTTGTGCTGGTGTGTGTGCTGGGGTATTTCGAGCCGACGAACATGTTTCGGATTGTCCGCTTGAATATTGATCCGTATGCGTTTCTGGTACTGGCGGGAGGGAGTGTGGCGATTGTCGCGCTGGGGGCTTATGACGATGTCCGGGGAACCCGGGTGCGGTACAAACTGGCGGTTCAGATCGGGGTGGGGGTGTTTGTGTCGCTGTCGGGTTTCACGCTGAACCGGATTGAATTGCCGTTCGGGCGGTTGGTCAATCTGGATGGGTTCCTGGGGACGTGTCTGACGGTGTTGTGGATCGTCGGGATCACCAATGCGTTGAACCTGATTGATGGGGTGGATGGGCTGGCGGCGGGGGTGGCCCTGATCGCCTGTTTCGGTTTCGGAGTGATTGCGATGCAGAAAGAGACCACGTTTGTGGTGTTGCTTTCGGCGTTGCTGGGGGGAAGTCTTCTGGCTTTTCTGGCCTATAATTCGTATCCGGCCCGGGTTTTTCTGGGAGACACGGGGAGCATGTTCCTGGGCTTTGTTCTGGCGACGATCGGATTGATGGGCAATTACAAGTCGCAGATTACGACGATCTGGTTTCCGGCGATTCTGGTGTTGGGACTGCCGATTCTGGAGACGGTTCTTTCGATGCTTCGGCGTTTTGTCCAGGGGCGTCCGCTTTTTGCGGCCGATGCGCACCACACGCATCATCGGTTGTTGCGCATGGGGTTGTCGCAGCGCCAGGTGGTGCTGGTGCTGTACGGGGTCTCGTTATTGCTGGCGGGAGCGGGGATTCTCAATCAGGTGATTCCGAAAGGACACTATGCCTGGTGGGTTCCCCATGTGTTATATGGAGTGACCATTGTGGGGGTGATCTGGGGGGCGGGTTATGTGAATCCTCCCGAATCTTTCAAGACTTACTGGCACCTGCGCAATCAGAGTGTGGTGTTGCGGGCGTTGTCGCAATACGCCATTCTGGCCTTGAGCGGTCGGCGCGGCGTAGCGAATGCGACGGATATTTTTCATGCGATTCGAGCGGAACTGGGACTGGATTTCCTTTCGGCCTGGTTTGAGGAAGGACCGGTGCTGATCGGTTCCTGCGGGGCTCATTCTTCGGATGGTTCAGATCTGACGTATCTGGATTCGGTGGAGCGGATTCGGGTCAAGACGGCGAGTGGGCAACATATTATTATTCGATTCCGGATCAACAAAGATGCCATGGAGCACGAACTGGATGCGATCATGGCGTGTATTGTGCGGATTTTCGAGAATGCGCAGATTTCGTTGAAGAATATTGAGGAAGAAGAGAAGGCGCGCGAGGAAGCGGTCTTGTGGAAAGAGATGCTCGAGGCCGGGACAGGGTGCGGAGGGGGGAAAAAAACGCAATAAGTCTTGCCAGGAGGCTGAGTTTATTCTATTTCTAGTGATGGGGTTCTGTCCCCGCTTTGAGAAAGTTCAGGTTACAGGGGATTGTGCGGGAAAATTTTCCTGTCGGGAGAAGAACCGCTGAGGAGGTCGGGGTACGATGAGGAAGGCGCTTGAAAGAATCTGGAACGGGGCAAGCGGCTCAATGGGCCGGTGGGTTCTCTTGGGGATGGCCGCGCTTTGCATGAGTGCGCTGGGAGGGTGTGCCTCGGCTCCTCCCCCGGCAGTGCCGGTGACGGATCGTTTGCCCAAGACCGTCGTGCCGGAGACGGACGATCTGATCCTGAAACCGGATGATCACATCGAGCTGCGGTTTCTGTATTGGCCGGAACTGAATGTGACGCAGCCGATCCCGAAGGATGGGAAAATCAGTGTGGGCGAAGTGGGGTATATCCAGGCGTCGGGTCTGACGCGTACGGAATTGCAGACGGAACTGGTGGAGAAATACAAGACGATTCTGGTGGATCCGGTGATTGATGTGATCCTGCGTTCGCGTGCGCCGCGTTATATCTATGTGGGAGGCCAGGTCATGCGTCCGGGGGTGGTGACGCTGATGCCGATGCTTTCCGTCGGTTCGGTTTTCCAGAGCAACTCGGGCAATATCCTGCATGGGGAGAAGGTGACGCTGAGCCAGGCCATTTTGACCATGGGTGGGTACGACGACGCCACGGCGTGCAAGGAAAATGTGGTGGTGATCCGTTACGTGGAAGGGAAGCGGTACGCGGCGGTTTATGACATGAGTAAGGATCTGTCGGCGGAGATGGCGGAGTCGGTGCTTCTGGAGCCGGACGACATCGTGTATGTTCCGCGCACGCGTATTTCCGAGATCAACATCTGGGTTGATCAGCATATCAATCAATTGTTGCCGAAGCGGTTGTGGGCCACCTATTCGAGCCATCCGGTTTCGGGCGGTATTGGAGAATAGTTTTTCGCTTCCAGAGAAAGGGCGCTTCCCATGCAGGATCCCAAGGCAGTTCGAGCCGTGTATTTCTCTCCAAGGCAGGAGAGTTCGTTGCGGGATATTCTCTATGTGTTGTTCCGCCACAAGTGGAAAATCCTGATCTTTTTTGTGGCGATGTCTGCGACCATGACTTTTCTGGCGCTGACGGCGAAGGATTTCTTTCAGTCCGAGGCCAAGGTGCTTGTCAAGATCGGACGCAATGTGGCCGCCGATCCGAGTGTGACGGGACCGATGCTGAGCGTGTTGACTACGAGCAAAGCGGAGGTCAACTCGGAAATGGCCATTCTGCGGTCGGAATCCATTCTCGAGGATGTGATTGACGGTGTGGATGTGGTCACGGGGATCAGTGGCGACCCGAAGGAGGGCGTTTCGACGAAGCACATTCCGGGTCTGGGCGTGGAGCATATTCAGGAACGCCTCGACGAGGCCGGCAAGGCGGTGGTGGTGGGAGAGGCGACCGGCGGCGAGGGGAAAAAGAAAGCCGCGTGGCAGGTGTTTCTGGGTAAACTGACGCTGGAATCGTGTCTGAAGCGGGTGGGGCTGGCGCCGGACTTGACTGCGCGTGCGTCGGTTCTGGAGCACCTGCGCGAGGGATTCGAGGTTTCGGTGCCGGAAGAGAGCAATGTGATCAACATCCAGTTCAAGACGGTTTCGCCGGCGCTTTCGAAGGAGGTGCTGGACACGCTGCTGAGCATTTATCGGATTCGGCATATTCAGGCGCACAAGTCGCAGGCCGCCGACACGAATTTCTTCGTGGACCGCGTCAAGGAGTCGGAAAAGAAGATGCAGGACGCGGAGAAGGAACTGGAGTCCTTCCGTACGCGGTTCAATATCGTGTCGCTCGAGGAACAGAAGAAGGCCCTGCTGACGCATATCATGACGTTGCGCAACGAGATGTCGAATGGCAATGCGGAGATGAAGGGCGCGCAGGAGCGGGTGACCTCGCTGGAAAAGTCGCTCGAGGGGCGTCCCGAGTATATCGAGGTTGAGATCGTGGATGGCTTGCCCAATTTCGGCAAGGGCGATATCAAGCAGAAACTGGTGGATCTCAAGGTGGCCGAGGCGGAGGTGGGGCGACGCTATCAGGCAGGGGCGCGCGCGTCGGTTCAGGCCCGCAAAAAGGTCGAGGCGGTCGAGGACTACCTCGAGACGGAACCCGAGAATTATACCAATGTCACCACGGGGGTAAACCGGGCGTACCAGGATATTGACTCGAAGTTGCAGGAGGCCAAGGCGACGCTGGCGGCCTGTCTGGCGAAGGTACAGCCGATCTCCCAGGAACTCGAGGCGCGCGAACGCGAGCTCGACGAGTTGAATAAGCATTCCGTGACGCTCGATCAGCTCGAGCGGACCGTGAAGGTCAACGAGAAAGAGTATCTGGAGTATCGCGGCAGCTACCAGCGTTCGGTGGTGCTGAAAGATCTGGACAAGTTGGAGGTGGGCAATGTCGAGGTGATTCAGAACGCGACGCTGCCTTCGGCGCCGCTTGGGCTGAACCGGGTGCGCCGGGTGATCCTGGGGTTTTTCCTGGGGTTGTTCGGAGGCGTGGCGCTGGCGTTCTTCTGTGAGTTCCTCGACAATACGATCAAGACGAACGAGGATGTGGACAAGCATCTGGGCGTGCCGGTGCTGGCCACGGTGACGCAGGACGAGTACAAGTCGTGTCTGTGATGCCGGGTGGCGGAAACGATGGATGGGTCGGTTGAGGAGGCGGGACGATGTATCTGAACTATTACGGGATGCACAAGGAACCGTTTCATGTGACGCCGGATCCGTCGTTTCTCTATTTCAGCCCCAGTCACAAGGAAGCGCTGGCGGGGATTATCTATGCCGTCCAGAAGCGCAAGGGGTTCGTTGCCGTGACGGGCGAAGTCGGGTCCGGCAAGACGACGGTGATCCGGTCGTTTCTGGAAAGTGTCAAAAGCGAGCAGTATAAGATCGTCTATGTGTTCTATCCCAATCTGACGCTTCTGGATTTTTTCCACACGATTTTTCAGGAATTGGAGATCGCGTGTGAAAGTTCGGATGTGTCGGAGTGTGTGCGGGTTTTGCAGGCCTACCTGATCGAGGTGTACCGGCAGGGGGGGACGGTGGTGCTGGTGATTGACGAGGCGCAGAGCATTTCGGTCGAGACGCTCGAGAACCTGCGGCTGTTGTCGAACCTGGAGACGAACGAGGACAAGCTGCTTCAGATGGTCTTGGTCGGGCAGCCGGAACTGGATGAGAAACTGGCGCTGAACGAATTGCGGCAGTTGCGCCAGCGGATTGTGATTCGGGCGCGGATCGAGGCCTTGACCGCCGAGGAGTGTGTCGAGTACATGCGCCACCGTCTGGCGCTGGCTTCGCGGGTTCCGCGGGATATTTTCACGCTGCCGGCGCTCAAGATGATTGCGAAGCGGGCCCAGGGGAATCCGCGCATCCTGAATGTGTTGTGCGACAACGCGCTTCTGGCGGGGTACAGCCGTCAGGAGCCGGTCATTACTCCCGAGGTGGTTCACGAGGTGCTGGCGGATTATGACGGGCGGGCTTTTCGTGGTCCGAAGCGGAAAACGGGGATGACGTCGGGAGTCCGAAATCTGTTCCGGCAATGGACTCGGCGGCGATCGGAACGGCGGCGGTCGGTGGGGGATCCGGACACCGACTTGAGCGACTGGGGAACGGGTTCTGTGGATTATCTGGCGTACAGCCGGCGTCAGGAGATGGCGCTGACGGCCATTACAGGGTCTTTGCGGGCGCTTCCGGTGTCGCCCGTTGAAAGAGTGGAAGGGATGGATTCTCATGGCGCGAATATTTGATGCGTTGGAACAGGCCCGGCGGGAACAGGTCCGGGGGAATGTAACCCCGGCGGTCTCGGATGTTGCGGGGGGAGGGGGCGATTCCTGGATATCGGTCCCCCGGCCCGGGGGCGGAAAAGACGCCGGTTACAGTCCGGCCATCGAGCGCGCCATGGTGGGATTGTACCAGCGGATCTATACCGAATTCGGGGAATCGAGCGGCAAGACGGTCGAGTTCATCGGGGCGCACCGCGGCGAGGGAACGTCGGTTCTGATCCGGCAGTTTGCCCTGGTGGTGTCGTCCAAGATGTGCAAGAAGGTGCTTCTGCTCGATGGGGATCAGGAACGACCGGTTCTGCTTCAGAGTTTCGGGTTACAGAGCGCCCGCGGGTGGCAGGAGGTCGTGGAGGGGAAGACGACGCTGGCCGATCCGACGGTGGTGTGCCGGGTGGGCGAGTCCGATCTGTATGTGGCGGAGCTGAAGCGCGATTTTGCGCAGCCGGTTTTCACGTTGCCGGGAATCCATGATTTCATGGCGGCCGCGAAGGAATCGTACGATCTGGTCTTGTTGCGTGTGCCCCCGGCGGGGGTGTCGTCCGACGGGTTCGGCTTTTCGGACAAGGTGGATGGGGTGGTCATTCTGGTGGAGGCGGAGAAGACGCGCTGGCAGGTGGCCGACAACACGCGCATGCGGATTCTCGAGCAGGGGGGCAAGGTGCTGGGGGTGGTGCTGAACAACCGTCGCCATATCATTCCGAAGTGTGTGTACAAGAGGATCTAGACGTTGTCCTTCCCATGGTTCAAGGCGGTTCGTTCCCATCTGGATACGGTGATGCCGGTGGATTCCCTGCGCAGGCGTTTTGCGCAGGGGGCTTTCTGGTCCATTGTGGGGGCGTTGATCACGCATGGGTTGAATCTGGTGAGTGGGGTTCTGCGCGGGCGCTGGCTGGGGGTTTATTCTTTTGGTTCGTTTGGGTATGTGACCAGTACGATCGCAATGCTGGGGGTCTTTGCGGGGATGGGGTTGGGTTTGACGGTCACGAAGTATGTGGCCGAGTACCGTAAGCAGGACCCGGCCCGGGCGGGGCGGATTGTTGCGCTGGTTTTGCGGGTGACGTTGATTTCGGCGGGGCTGATCTCGATTGTTTCCGCGCTTGGGATGCCTTATTTTCCGGATAAGGATCTGCAGCAGTATTATTACGAATCCCGCTGGGGGTGTCTGCTTCTGTTCGCCAATGTGTTGCTTGGGGTTCAGACGGGCGTTCTGGCGGGTCTGGAGGCGTTTCGGACGATTGCCCTGATCAATGCGATCCAGGCGGTTTCCAATTTTGTGTTCGGCCTGGGTTGTATGTATCTCTGGGGCTTGGATAGCAAGTTCGGGGGATTGTGTGGCGCGGTGGCGGGCATGGGAGTGGGGTCGCTTGCGGCCTGGGCGATCAGTCAGCATTACGTCCACCGGGAATTCGAGAAACAGGGGATTCATCTGGCGTGGGCCGGTGCGTGGCAGGAACTTCCGCACATCTGGCGATTTACGTTGTCCGCATTTGTGAGTACGATGTTGTTTGCTCCGGTTCCCTTTATCCACAACACCCTGATGCTGAAACAGCCGGGTGGGGGGGGGAATGCACAATTGGGGCTCTTTACGGCGACCCGACAGTGGCATACCGCGATTCTGATGCTGCCGGGGATGATCTCGCAGACCACGCTGCCGATGTTGACCAATCTGTGGGCGCAACGGGAGTATGGAAAGTACCGTAAATTGTTCTGGGCCAATACCGGGCTTTTTGGCGGGTTGGCGCTTGTCATGGCCGTTCCGATCGCGCTGCTGTCCCCGTTTCTGATGAAACTCTACGACAGCAAACATGCGACTCAGGGGATTGATTTCGCGAGCGGGTGGCCGGTCCTGGTGTGGGTGTGCGTGTATTCGGTCCTGTGGGCCGTGAACATGTCGCCGGGGCAGGCGGTCTGGTCGCTGGGCATGAAGCGGGCCGCGAACTTTTTTGCTTTGTTACGGTCGGTTATTCTGCTGGGTGTTTATTGGTACTTTTTGCATGATCCAAATGGACTGTTGAAGGACGTGGGTTACACGGGGGGCGGGGCGATGAGTCTGGCGTTGGCCTATACGATCATGTATGTTTTACAGACCCTCTACATGATTCCTTTTATTCTGATCTCGGTTCGGCGGAAGATGAACCGGGCGGTGGCGGGGCAACCGGGCGAGAACGTGGCGGTGGTGGAACCGGATGGAGAGGTTTAAGGGACAGATCGGGCCGTTTGGGGGCGATTCGAAGATTTTCCGTTGAGGAATGGATGATGGCACAGAGCGATACAGTTCTGCGGGAAGGTTCCGGCGGAGGTTCTGAAAAGGACGGACTGTCCGAAACGGTTTTGGCTGAAGAACGGGGTGTGCCGACCCTGAGCCGCAATTACCTGCCCGAAGGGCTGCGCTGGGCCTGTATTTTTCTGGCCCTGGGGCTGTTTGTCGGATTCGTGAACGAGTGTTACCGCATGTCGTACATCCAGCGGGCGACGATCGTTATCGAGGGGGTTCGGCAGTTTTACGCACCGGAGGATGTGGCGAAGTACACGGTGGTGGTCAAGTCCATGGGGTACGCGACCTATGCTTTGATCTGCGCGGCGGCGCTGGCTGCGATCCGGAGTGGATGTCCCCGTTTTCTTCCCGTCAGTTACATGTATCTGTATGCGGGGATGTGGCTCTGTTCCATTTATCTGGTTCTGGGGCTGACGACGCATCCCATTCAGGTCTTCAACCGCTGTTCCCGATTTTTCAGTTGGGTGGCGCCGGGAACGCTGATCTCGATGGGGCTTTTCTTCCTGTCGGCGAATCCCTATGCCTGGCCGGTGATTCGAAAGATGCTGTACCGCTTCACGGTTTTCGTCTGTGTGGCCTGGTTTTTCTTTGCCGTGCAGATGGAAAACGGTTCGCGCGTTCAGGCGTATCGCTGGGTGTTTTCCCCCGGTCTTGCCTTGGAATTGCTGGCGCTTCTGTCGCTGGTGGCCTGGCGTGAACCGGGGACGAAGTGGTATTACCAGGTGGCGCGCTACGTTCCAATGGCGTTGTTGGGGCTGACGGCTGTTTTCCTGCAGGCGCGTCTGGTGGTGGTGATTTTCCTGACGCTGGTGGTGGTTTATGCGATCGTGCAGCGGCGCAGTATCGGAATCGGGAAGGAAAAACCGGACGAAGGTTTGTCTTTCAACGCCGTGCTGCTTCTGGCTGTGGTTTTCTTTTTTCTTTTCGGGTATATTGCCATCAGTGAGAATTCGGTTATCGAGGGTTCTGCCGAGGGGTTGTGGGAACGGAAGTTCGTGGACACTCGAACGAACCAGATCAAGCCGTTCTTCGAAAAACTGACGCCCTCGATTGTGCTGTTTGGCGCGGGGTATCCCTGTGAGGGGGAGTACAGCAGCAGCGGGAGCAAGGGGATGGACTGCGGCTATCTGAATGTCCTGTATGTTTCGGGGCTGCCGATGCTGACTCTGTTTATCGCGATGTTGGTCTCGCCGGTCCTGCGTTGCCTGCGGTTGCCGCTCAACCGTGAAGATGCGGTCGTGGTGGTGACGTCCTTTGCCTATGTGCTCCGTCTGATGTCATCCACGCTGCCGCTTTTGTCGGTCGAGTTTGTGCTGGCCCTGTTGTTGTTGGGACGAACCGCCTTTATTCTGCACGCCGCCAAAGAGGAAGAGGCGCGGCAGGTGGAAGAGGTGCGGCAGCAGTATCTGGCCCGCGCGCGGATAAAAGAGGAGACTCCCTGATCCAATTCAGGGACAGCCCAGGTCGGCGGGATGGAGAAAACGGAGAAATCGGGGACGGGCCGGTGAGAGTGCTTTGGTTTACGACGATTCCGATGCCCGCCGTGGACCAGCGGCTGGGGCTGGGACTGGTGGGTTCCGGCGGCTGGATGTCCCAGCTTCTCGAAGAACTGAAAGTGCGCGGGCAGGTGAGGCTGGCGGTTGCGACGGCGGGGAATGGGTTGCCCGATCTGGAGTTCGAGTCGGATGGGGTCACATATTTCACCCTCCACGAGGGTTCGCCGCTCCGTCCGTTACACCGGGAAGAGGAATTGCGCAAGTGCGCCGCCCTGGTTGAACGGTGGCGGCCCGACCTGATTCACGTGCATGGACTGGAGCGCTTTTTCGGCCTGCTGGAGTCGCGGCGTCTGGTGACGGCGCCGGTTGTGATCTCGATTCAAGGGATACTGGCCGAGGTGTCCCGGAATCTGTTCGGACGGCTTTCGTTCTGGGACGTGGCGCGCATGGAACGCTTGCGGGATATCGTTCGCGGCCGTGGATGGGGATGGACCTGGTGGCGGTACCGGCAGATGGCACTGCGCGAGACGGAGATCGTCCGCGGGGCGCGTGTTTTTATGGGACGGACGGAATTCGATCGCCGTTTTCTGCTGGGTTTGAATCCGGCTGCGCGGTATTATCATGTGGACGAGCTGCTGCGACGACCGTTCCATGACGTCCGGTGGAATCTGGAGACCTGCGAACGGTATCGGATTCTGTTTGCCAACGCCAGTCACCCCCACCGCGATATTGACACGGCACTGGAAGCGGTGGCCCTGTTGAAGGGGTGGTTTCCGGATGTTCGCCTCTGTCTGCCCGGCGCAATCGAGGAAACGGGGGGGTATGGAAAGCACCTGAGCCGCCGAATTTCCCGGCTGAGGTTGCAGGGACAGGTTGAGTTTCTGGGTTTTCTGAGTGCGGAACGGATGGCGGCTGAGTTGACTCGCGCCCATGTTTTTGCCACGTCGTCCCGGGTCGAGAACAGTTCGAACAGTCTGTGCGAGGCGATGCGGGTCGGGGTCCCCTGTGTGGCCAGCCGGGTGGGAGGTCTGCCGAGTCTGGCGGAAGAGGGACGAAGCGCTCTTTTCTTTCCTCCGACGGATGCCGGGGCGATGGCGGAGCGGATTGCGCGGATTTTCCGGGAGAATGATCTGGCTTGTTCTCTGGGCGATGTGGCGCGCGAACGCGCGGTCGAGCGACACGACCCGGACCGCGTGGTGGCGCAGCTGATGACGGCTTACGAAGATATTCTCTCACCGGCGAAGAAGGGGTTGGAACCGAAGGGGTGAAATATGGGGGACAGAGAAACATTCGTGGAATGGCCGATACGATGGGTCCGCTACTCCGAACGTCTGCGGGTGTGGGTGCATACGCTGCTGAACCGGCGGCGGGCGGCCTGGTGGCGGATTGAACTGGGAGCGGGGTGCCGATTCTGGGGACGGACGCTGTTTCGACGTGCCCCGGGCAGTTCGATTGGGGTGGGGGAAAACTGTCAGTTCCGTTCGACAGTCTGGTCGAATCCTCTCGGAGTCACTGGGCCCTGTATCCTGAACACGGTTCGGGAAAATGCGCGGATTCGGATTGGCAACCGCGTGGGGATGAGCGGGACGGTGGTGTGTGCGGCGGAGAGTGTGGAGATCGGGGACGATGTGTTTTGTGGGGCGAATGTCAAGATCATGGACACGGATTTTCATGGGGTCCGGTTTGAGGACCGGTGCAACGGCGGCGTTTCCGCGCCGGTTCGGATTGAGGAAAAAGTCTGGCTGGGGGTGGATGTCCTCGTTTTGAAAGGGGTGACGATTGGAGCGGGGACGGTTGTGGCTGCTCGCAGTGTGGTGACGCGGTCGCTGCCGGCGGGTGTGATTGCGGCGGGTCAACCGGCCAGGGTGTTGAAGGAGATTCCCCGCCGTGCCGACTGAGAAAGCCAGAGTGACGGGCGCGTGTCGCCATGTGGTGATTGTCGGGGAACGGTTCACGTTTCCGCAGGGGATGGCGAACACGAAGCGGGTCCGGCTGCTTGCGCGGGGGCTTCGGGAGAATGGGGTCGAGACGTCGGTCCTGGTGATCCGGGCGCTGGACCGGTGGGACCAGCCCTTGAATACGGAGCGTGAGGGGGTGGACCGGGGTGTCCCCTATGAGTATTCAACGGGGACACCGATTCGATCCCGGTCATTCTGGGGACGCCGTTTTCAGGATATTCGGGGTTTCATTCAGTCGGTCTGGCGGTTGTGGCAGTTGCGCCGCGCGGGACGTCTGGACGCGGTGTTTCTCTATACGCTCGATTATGCGACCGTTCGGTGGTTTTCATTCTGGTGCCGGATTCTGGGTGTCCCTGTCATTCTGGAAGTGTGCGAGTGGCCGTTGGATGTGGTGTCTGTTCATGGCGGTGACCTCGATAAATCCAGACATTTCTGCATGGACGCCTGGAAATGGGTGACGGGCGTTG
Organism: Candidatus Sumerlaeota bacterium; assembly: GCA_035353095.1. Taxonomy (GTDB): domain Bacteria; phylum Sumerlaeota; class Sumerlaeia; order UBA8349; family UBA8349; genus DAOPYU01. The sequence goes on from DAOPYU010000097.1 coordinate 11,544, forward strand.
TCCTGATTTCGGAGGCGTTGGAGGAGAAAATCCGCGAAGGGACTCGGAATATAGGGCGAGTACTCCCCCTGTGTCGGATTCCCATTCTGGTGGATCCCGCCGAGTATGAAGGTGCGCGTGCGGAAACGAACGAATGTGTCCTCCTGTGTAGCGGCGCCCTGGCGTATCGGAATATTACGCGAATGATCGTGCGCGCTTGCGGGATCTTGCGGGGGCGGGGACTTTCGTTTAAGGTCCGGTTCACCGGCCGGGCGAGCGAATCGGAACGGGCCGTCCTGTTCGAAGCCGCCGATTCCGAAGGGATTACGGATCGGGTGGAATACGTGGGTTTTGTGAGCGACGAAGAAGTGGCGCGGCTTTATCGCCAGGCTACTCTGTTACTGGCGCCCCTGCCGGACGATCCCCAGTCGGTGACGCGGTTTCCCACGAAGCTGGGAGAGTATCTGGCGTCAGGCCGCCCGGTGGTGACGACAACAATTGGAGAACCGGGGCGGTACCTGCAGGATGGTGTCACGGCGTTTCTGATTCGGGAGGGGTCTGCGGAAGCGTTGGCGGACAAGATCGGCGAGGCCGTTTCGGACCCGGAGCGGGCCGAGGCGGTGGGTCTGGCCGGGCAGGTCCTGGCGCGGACGGAATTCCATTACGCCGTTCAGGGAAAGCGTCTGGCCGCTTTCTTTCAGGAAGTGACTGCCGGTAGAGGAGCCCTTGAATAAAAGGGACAGAAAACTGGATGGGTTGAGAGTCTTGTATGCGCATCGTATTGGCAACATCCCGGTTTACGGACAGCGGCGGCGGAGTCGCCGTTTATGCGCGGGAATTCTGCCGCCTGCTAAGTGAACGGGGACACAAGATACTCGTCATTTCGACGGAACAGGATCTGGCTGAAGAGTGGTGTTTCGGGGACAGAGAAATTCGTGCGGTGTCTTTCCCCGTCTCAGGAGGCAGAAAAACGCAGTGTGAGACCGCGCGGCGGATGT
>DAOPYU010000098.1:0-4904 GCA_035353095.1 Candidatus Sumerlaeota bacterium
CCCACAACGCGTTCGTGGTGCAGGCGCTGGCGCGGCAGTCCCGCAAGATGTTCCCGAATTGCCACATCGTTCTGGGGGGGGTCCATGCCACCTTTCTCTATGAAGAAATCCTGAAACGATGGTCCTACGTGGACTATGTGGCGGTGGGGGAGGCGGAAAACAGCTTCTCCGAACTAGTGGCGCGCCTGGCAAGGGGCGATTCGGCCGAAGGCATACCGGGCATTGCCGGGCGGCGAGCCGATGGATCGCTCGATTGGGTGGGACCGGCCGAGCCGGTGGCAGACCTGGGACAACTGCCCATTCCCGCCAGATACTTCAAATATGAGATTGTCGCCACCTCGCGCGGTTGTCCGGGAAACTGTTCATTTTGTTGTTCTCCCGGCATGTGGGGCCGTCGAGTCCGCGAGCGGCCGGTGGCGCACGTGCTCGAGGAACTGCGCCTGCTGCGCAATCAGCATGGCCTGACTCAGGTCATGTTCAAGGACGAAACCTTTACGGCGCGACCCACGCGGGTCCGTGAATTGTGTCAGGCCATGGTGGACGAACAGCTCAACCTGTGGTGGACCTGCGACACCCGGGTGGACTGCCTGGACGAGGAACGACTCTACTGGATGCGCAAAGCCGGCTGTTTCCTGGTCAGCCTGGGGGTCGAGTCGGGCAGTGAGCGGTTGCTGCGGGACATGGGAAAAGGAACCAATCTCGAGAAAATCCGCCGCGGCAGCCTCCTGGCGCGGCAGTTCGGAATGCTGGTGCGATTCTACATGATTGCGGGATTGCCCGATGAAGAACCGGCGGACCTGCAGGCGTCCCTGGATCTGATCGAAACCTGCAAACCGAATTTCGTCTTCCCCACCGTCCTGATCGTCTCGCCCGGCACGAAAATCTGGGAACAATACAAGCAGAAGTTCCACGTGAACAACTCCCTGTGGTTTGCGCCAACCAGAAAACGGTTCATCGAGTTCGACCCAACGCACCAGTTTCTGACGGCGTCGGCAGGAAAAAAACTGCTCGGTTATCCGGACTACCTGAAAGAACACCCGCAGCAGGAGAATCTCTACCCTCATACGGAAGTGGAATTGCGCTGGGCTCAGGAACGGCTCTCCGACTGTTTTGCCCCGAACTACGATCTGGCCATGTTCCTGAAAAAGGAAGGCCGATTCGCCGAGGCAATCCCCTTTCTGGCCCAGGCATTGAGACTCCATCCGACCTTCGACAAGGGATGGATTGATCTCGGCGAGTGCTACGACCGTCAGGGCGAATTGGATCAGGCGTTGGTCTGCTGGCATCAGGCCGTCGTCACAGAGGGGATTACCCCCCAGAACCGGGCGATCTGCTTCTTTTATCTGGGATTGGGACTCGAGGCGAAAGGCGACCTGGAAGGGGCGCTGGGGCTCTGGAAACGCGCCTCCGCCACATTCCCCTCCTACGGAGCGCCCATCCAGCGCCTCGCGGAACGATGCGTCCAACTGGGCCGCTGGATCGAAGCGCAAGACGCGGCGACCGCCTGGGCAAACCTGGAACCGGAATCGGGACCGGCCTGGCACAATGCCGCCCTGGCCGCACTGGGCCTGGGTCTGGCCGATGTGGCCCAGACTCACTTCGAGAAGGCGTTGAACCTGATGCCGGACAACCCGGAAATCTATTGCGACTACGCCGTTCTGATGGCGCAGGCCGGTCTGCCCGGCGAAGCGCTGAAGATCGTGGAAACCTGCCTGCAGATCACGCCCGGCTTCCCCCGCGCGCTCGAATTCGCGGAAAAACTGCGGAAACGTCCGAAAGATTCTTTGTAATTGCGGTTATCGTCCCACAAGAAACCTGACCGTTGAACCCAGAGAAAGTGTGCCCTCGATGGCCTCGAAGAAACGGAAATCAGCCTTTCTGAAATCCCAAAAAAACGCGTCGCGGCTCTTGAGAAACTCGGCGGTCGTCAGAACCGTCGCCTGCCTGGAATTCCAGTCGGATTTCCACTGTTCCCAATGTGGGGCGTGCTGCTGCTCCGACTGGGTGGTCTCGATCAGCCAGAACCTGTTCGACCGCATCGCCCGGGCGCTCCGCGAGGGACGGCTGGTGGCGCCCGGGGTCACACCGGAAAATGCGATGACACGCAACGAAAATGCGCCGGAGCACAGGAACCTCTTCCATGCCCATCTGGCGTTTGGTCCACAGGGGTGTCCCTTTCTCGAACGGGAAGGAGAACGAACGGCCTGTGCCATTCAACGCCAGCTGGGTTCGGAGGCCCTTCCGCTTATCTGTCAGGTCTATCCGCGCATCTGCATCCTGCAGCCCAACCGCGTGAGCCTGACCCTGTCGAACTATTGTCCCACCGCCCGACAGGCGCTCTGGCGCGAAGATCTGGAGGGCGCCGGTGTGGCGATTGTGAAAAACCCACCCGCCTTCCCGGTCACGGCCGTCTATGCCGGCCACGATACCGTCGAACAGAAGCCGCCGCTCCTCCGGCCCCAGATGCCCCTGACCTGGGAGGCTTACGAACGGTGGGAGCAATTCTGTGTCGAGCGAATGGCAGACGAACGCCTGACGCCGGAAAACGCCCTGATCCACATCCTGACCGCCGCTGAAAAAATCCGCGGATGGGCGGGAACCGGCCCGATACCCGTCGGACCGATCGAGTCGCTGGCCCAGTCGGAAGCGGCGGTGGATCCGGAGGCGCTCAGCCAGCAGATTGCGCAACTCCCCAGCGGCCTGCCCCTCTGCCGCAACCTGTATGAACTCCTTTTTCAGCCTCTTTCGGGGGACAAATCGTCGCGTCTGACGGAACTCTTTCAGACCTTTCAGGATATTTACGGTCCCTCATTCGATCCACAAAGTCCCGCCTTCCTCCGTCTGACGGGCGATTACGACCAATTCGTGCGCCCCTTCTGGCCCCAATGGGAACGCCCCCTGCGACGTTACCTGGCCTCAAAACTCTTTGCGAACTACTATGCGTACGAGGGACATGGCCTGCGGACCGGCCTTTATGGAGTGGTGTTGATCCTGGCGACCCTGCGTATCCATGCGATCCTCCTGGCACAGGCGGCCCGGCGCCCGCTCGACAAGCCCCTTCTGGACGAAGCCTTCGCCCTGACCGATCGCTACTGGCTCAGCATAGCCGAGCGGGAAACGCTGGCACACGGTCTGACTCAGATTGAAACCGCCTCTTTGATGGAACTGCTCGGGCCGGTCCACATCTGAACTCGGCAAAACCGCCGCAGGGTGGCCGACGCCCCTCCACCGCGGTCCGGCGCCGCCCGGGAAAAAAAAGAAAAAATGAACATTCTCCCCTCAAGTTTTTTCCCCGGTTGCCGATAAGAAAAGAGAAGAGGGTGAGGAGGGCAGAAGTCGGGACAAAGGTTCCCAAAGCGCCACAGACCACACTCTCAAATTGCTTCCTGTCGCGGGGAGGCGGGCCGGATTCCGGGAAGGAGGGGGCAAGAGTCCGAAAACGCGAGGCCGAGGCCGATCTGTTTACACGTTCAGGTTTGCCCGGGGAAAAGAAAAACGTGCTCCTCAAGTCCAGACGCCCCAGAAGTCTGGCAGGAACCATGGATGGTTCCCACATAAGCAGTAATCAATCATGGAGGATTGAATCATGTCTCTTGTCGTAAATACCAATGTTTCCAGCATCAACAGCCAGCGTCAGCTGGGTAAAGTTCAGCTTGCGATGACGAAGTCGCTCGAGCGTCTGTCGTCGGGTCTGCGTATCAACCATTCGTCCGACGACGCCGCCGGTCTGGCCATCTCCACGGGGATGAATGCCCAGACGACGGGGATGGAGCAGGCGGTCCGCAATGCCAACGACGGCCTGAGCGTCATCCAGACGGCCGACGGGGCGATCTCGGAGCAGGTCGAAATTCTGCAGCGCATCCGCGTGCTGGCGGTCCAGGCGTCGAGTGACTTGAACTCGTCCGACAACCTGAAGTCCATTCAGGAAGAAATCAACCAGCAGGTCTCGGAACTCACCCGCATCGGCAACACCACCAACTTCAACGGAATGAGTCTGATCAACGGCACCTTCTCGAGCAAGACCATTCAGGTGGGCGCCAACGCCGGCGAAAGCATTGACCTCTCCATCGGGGACTACCGGGCGGCCTACATGGGCGGCTATGCCGAACTCAAGGGGTCGGCGGTGGGCGCCACCCCCGCCGGGCAGATCATGAACGCGATTGCGGGGGGGGGCGATGTCACCCTGGGGCCTCTGGGCGGAACGGCGGTCAACATTGCCCAGTCGAAGGCAGATGGGATTTCCGCGTACTACAGTGATCGGTCCGCGATCGCCAAAGCCACCGCCATCAATGCCAGTACCTCCCAGCATGGGGTGACGGCCACGGTGGGCGCCACCACGCTGACGGGCGCTGCGGCAGTCTCCGCAGCGGGCTTCAGCGGCGCGGCCACATCGGCTCTCACGATCAACGGGGTGGCCATCATCAAGGTGGGTGATACCATGGCCATCTCCGCAGGCGACAGCACGGGCGCTCTGCGGGCCCTCATCAACTCCAAGACCACGCAGACCGGCGTGGTGGCGTCGCTCGACTCCTCCAACAAACTGGTGCTGACCGCATCGGACGGGCGCAACATCCTGGTGGATGTCGGGGCGGGCGCGACTGCGGCTTCGGCTGCCGGTATGAGCGGCTTTGGCCAGAATGTCACGGGAAGCACGACGGCGGCCGCCACACATGCGGCAACCGGCATCATCACCCTGTCCTCCAATACCGACTTTGTGGTCGGGGGGACGGCCGACTATCTGATTGGCAACGGCATTGCCCGAGCCACCTACAATGTGTCGGGTAAGACGATCGCCACGATCGATGTGACCGACCGGGTGAACAATGGGGCTGCCAGCGCCATTCGCAGTGTGGACTCGGCCCTGGCCAAGATCACCAACGAACAGGCCAAACTCGGCGCCATGT
>DAOPYU010000098.1:5004-12159 GCA_035353095.1 Candidatus Sumerlaeota bacterium
GTGGACTCGGCCCTGGCCAAGATCACCAACGAACAGGCCAAACTCGGCGCCATGTCCAACCGCTTCTCGCACACGATCTCCAACCTCCAGATCTCGATCGAGAATCTGACGGCCGCCCGGTCGCGGATCACCGATACCGACTTTGCGGTGGAAACGGCCAGCCTGACACGGGCCCAGATCATTCAGCAGGCAGGTACGGCAATGCTTTCGCAGGCGAACACCCTGCCGCAGGCCGCCCTGAACCTCCTGAAGTGATGAGAATAGTCGTAATCTGATGGGGCCGGGTGGGTCAAAACCACCCGGCCCCTCGTCAGATGCGGCTATCCGGAAAATGGCAGGGACGGAGAGGATCGGGTGAGAGGCAACAAATCAGTGGAAATGGAATCACCTCCTTTCTCGTCTCCTTGTCATCGGAGACACGACCATGTACACGACATCACTCAGCGGCTCAGGTGACACGGCGCCCGTTGCCAGAAAACGGGATCTCACGGCGAGTCAGGTCGCCGCGAGTGTGCGGCAACCGGTGTCCGGGCAAGATGCCCCGGAAGCGATTCTCCCTTTGCAGCAGCAATCAGCAACGCCTTTTTTCGAGGATGCCGTTCAGGTATCGCCCGAAGGAATTGCTCTGAGCGCAAAAGGCGGATCCGAAACCCAGCAACAGAAGTCACAAAACGTCCAGGAGACGGAAACCAGCGCGAAGCAAGGAATCCGGGAGGCCCTTCAGGCTGCCGAGAAGCGCTCGACCGAGCTCAGTTTTTCGGTGGACAAGGACAATGGCGAGTTGATTGTCAAAGTGGTCAACAAGGAAACCGGCGAGGTGGTGCGCGAGGTTCCGCCCGAAGAGATTCGGGAAATGCGCAAGGCGCTCGCGGAAATGAAAGGGTTTCTGGTCAAGAAAACCACGTAAGGGATGCGGGTTGAATCGGTTGGAGGGCCGCCTCGGCCCGGTGGCCCTCCTTCTTTTTTGAAGGAGACCGGGAAGAGGCGGCTTGTTTTTTGCTTTCTCTTTCCAACGAGGGAGCCGCAGAGGCGGGGGCCAGTGCGAACATGAGAAAACCGATCTGGCATCCCAACGATTGAAAATGCGGCGATTAAATCGTCGAGATACGGCCGGTGCAAGGGGCCCGAGTGGATCTTTTTTCCGCGCAGGGCGCAATTCTTTCCCTCGGGTCGGCAAGTCTCTCCAAAGTGAGGAACTCAGGTCATGACAACCTCTACCGGTGTCGGCTTAATATCGGGAATTGATTTCGACGCGTATATCTCGAAAATGTCCGCAGTCAGTCAGCGTTCTGTCACCCTGATGCAGAACCGTCAGGCCACGCTCAATAAAAAGTCTGAGGCCTATGCCACAGTCCTGTCCAAACTCAATGACCTGAAAACCAAACTCGAAGAACTGCGCGATCCGACCAATTTTGGCGAGCGCGACGCTTCTTCTTCCGATAAGGACGTTCTGACCGTCACCGGTTCGAAAACCGCGGCGGTCGGTTCCTACAGCATCAATGTTCTCCAAGTGGCCAAAGCCGAACGCCTGGGATCTCAGGGAGTTGCCTCCGCGGACGCCGTGATTGGAACCACCGGCGGGCAATTCACCGTTCAGGTCGGGGTGGATGTGGCGCGCAGTTACACCCTCACCGATTCGACGTCCCTGACCAACCTGCGCGACATGATCAACGGCGACAGCAAGTCGAGCGTCACGGCCTCCATCATCAACGACGGGTCCGCAACCAATTCCTACCGGCTGGTGCTCACGGCGAAAGCCACCGGTTCCACCAATACGATCAATATTTCTTCGACCGGCACTTCCCTGAATTTTGCCAATAAAACCATCGAAGCGCCCGTCGCCGCCACCGGCAATCAGTTCAACGGAACGGTCACTTCGTCGGGAACCTATACGGGCACCGGCACGAAGAACATTGTCCTGAAAGTCATAAAGGCGGGCGATCTGAGCGGCGGCGATACCGCGGCCCAACTGGCCGTCTCACTGGACGGCGGAATCACTTTTGACACCACCAACCCCCTCAAGGCCACGTCTTCGGCAGCGATGGACATCCCCGGGGCCGGGGGCGTGCAGATTTCCTTCGCAGCCGGAACCCAGAACCTGGCCACAGGGGATTCGTTCAACATCGACGCGATAGATCCGGTCATCACCAAGGCGTCCGATGCCATCATGACGGTGGATGGCGTGCGGATTTCGCGTTCCTCCAACACGTTTTCCGATGTCATCGAGGGGGTCACCCTGACGGCGAAGTCGGTCAGTTCGTCGGCGGTCACAGCCACCATTAGCAATCAGGAAGGCACGGTCAACACCAAGGTGGTCGAATTTCAGACGGCGTTGAACGACTTTTTCAAAACCGTCAAAAGCGTCGCGAGCTACAACTCGGAAACCAAGGTGGCGCAGCCTCTTTTCGGCGATTCCGCGGTCCGAACGCTTCAGAACGCCGTCAAATCCATGGTGATCGACGAGGTGCCGGGGTTCACGGGCAAGTACAACAGCCTGGCTTCCCTGGGACTCAAACTCAACAGCACCGGGACCCTGGATTTCAACCAGTCCACCTTCAACTCCGCTCTGGAAAGCGACTTTGAAGGGGTTTTGAGCCTTTTCACCCAGGTGGGCCGGAGTTCAAACTCCCTCATTCAGTTCAAAGATGCGACCGATTCGACCGAGGCCAATGAATATTTGGTCAACATTACGTCAGCCGCAACCAAGGGCTCTCTGAAGGGCGCCGCACTGACAGGGACCCTGAATGCCGCCGAAACCCTCTCCTTCACAAGCGACGGCAACACGTTCAGCACCACCCTGGCCGCCGGAAGTACGCTGGAGGATGTGGTGGCTCAGCTCAACAGCAAGTTTTCCTCCGAAGGCGCCAAGATTACGGCCAGTATTGACGATGACGATGGAAAGCTGGTCCTGGAAACATCCGAGTACGGCTCGAAATACTCGTTCAGCGTCACATCGGACCGCGACGCCGGCGCCGTCAACCAGCTCGGAATCGGAACCACCCAGCAGACCCGGACCGGCACAAACGTCGAAGGAACCATTGACGGCGTTTCGGCGACGGGAAATGGCCAGATCCTGACGGCCTCGAGTTCCTCGAAAGCCAACGGCCTGGCCCTGACAATCACCGCCACCTCGCCCACCGCCGGAACCATCAGTTTCTCGCGCGGCCTGGCCGACCGCATTCTCGACCAGATCAAGAGCTACACGGATTCCGACGGGGTGCTGGCCAAAGCCCAGACCTCCATCAGTGACACGGTCAAGGGAATCAATGATCGCATCACGGCGATGAACGAGCGAATCGAAGCCGCCGCCACCCGGATGCGCAAGCAGTTTACGGCCATGGAAAAACAACTGGCCGCCTATCAGACCATGTCGTCCCAGCTCACACAAGGTTTAGCCCAACTGCAATCGTCCTCGTCTTCCAGCAGCTGATTGCGGTAGCATGAGGCCCCAATGGAGAATGTCTTGCTTTCTGGTTCCGGAGAGTGGTATTCTCAGGGCAATGACTTGCTGTAAAGAGACGGTTTCATGCAACAGGGCTACAGCCATTATGCCAAAACCGACATCCAGACCGCAGACCCGCGGGCGGTCATTGTGCTTCTGTACGAAGGCGCGATCAAGTTCCTCAACCGAGCCATCGAGGAAGTCCATCGCGACGACCGCATGGCGATGTCGGAGTACATCCTCAAGACCCAGAAAATTGTCCAGTTCCTGTCGGCCTCCCTGGATTTCGAGCAGGGCGGCGACATTGCCTACAATCTGATCCGGCTTTACGATTACATGCGCGACACGCTCAACGAGGCCAATCTGCACGCCTCGACCGAGAAAATCGAGGAGGTCATTGCCCTGTTGCGGACCCTGCTCGACGCGTGGAAAGAAGTCGCCCACGACCCCGTCGCCGCCGAAGCGCTGGCCAGACGCGAGGCCCTCGTGCGCCAGAAACCCGCTGTCATACCGATTCCGATGGGACCGGCGCCCTCGGCGGCCGAAGCGGCGCGTCTGGCTCCCGGCGCCGGGTACCCACCGGCCTACCCCAAATCGGCGGCGATACCGGCGGGTTCCCCCGCCGAAAATGTTGCGGAATCCCCTTCCGATTCCGACACCGCGTCCGAATCCGCCCAACCGGAAACGCCCGCTCCCGCTTCGCCGGCTCCGGCTGGACCCAAACCGCCCATCACCCCGTCTGCCGCCGCCCGAGCCGCATACGGCCTGCGTTCCTGACATTTCCGTTCGCGTCAAAAAGTTTCTTCTCGAAATTCTTCTTCTCTAAAACCGGTGCTTCACCAGCGTCCAGACGGCGATAAAGAAGTCGGGCCAGCTGATTTTCTTCCCCTCCTCGAAGGTCCGCGCCGTGTAGGTCACCGGGACTTCTTCGATCCGTTCCCCCATCCGCAACACCTTGGCGGTGACCTCCGGACAGAACTCGAAGCGCCGACAGGTGAGGGGGAGCGCATGGATCACCTCCGCCCGGAAGGCCTTGTAGGCCGTCGCCTCATCGGTGATCCGCTGACCGTAGAGAACACTGACCAGCCACGCCAGCAGGCGATTGCCCACCCGGTTGGGCAGGCGCATGCCGGTGATGGTTCCCAGAAACCGCGACCCGTAGGCCACCCGGACCCGCCCGGCCAGAATCGGCTCGAGCACGCGAGGGATGTCCTCGGGCTGGTACTCGAGGTCCGCGTCCTGAATGATGAGGATCTCCCCATCGGCGTGTTCGATGCCCGTGCGGATGGCGGCGCCCTTGCCCTGATTCACCTCGTGACGCAGGTACAAAGTGCCGGGGAAAGCCTGCATCACTTTCTGACAAATCTCCGGCGTCCGGTCGCTCGAATGGTCGTCCACCAGAATGAGCTGCTTGTCAAACGGCAGGGCCAGCACGCGTTGCAGGACTTCCTCGAGCAAATCTTCTTCATTATAGATCGGGATGACAATCGAGACGCGCATCGGCTCAGGCCCATCCGTCCGGAAGGTTGCGAGGGATCTCGATGGGCGGGGCGGGAGTCGGATCGGGCAGAGGACGCTGGCGTACCCACTCGGCCATGCGCCGGATTCCCTTGTGGAGAGAAATCCCCGCCGGGAAACCGAAAAACTCGCGGACTTTCGCATGATCCGCGTAGGCATGGCGCACCTCATGGCGCGCCTCGAGGTGTTTCAGCCGCAATTCGACACCGAGCGCGGCGCTCACCTCGCGCGCCACGTCCAGCACCTCGCACGGTGTGTCGGCGCCGATATTGAACACCTGATTCCAACAGGCCGGGAGGTCCACTGCGCGTGCCAGCACAGGCGCAACATCGTCAATGTAGCTGAAGGCCCGCGTCTGTCGCCCGTCCCCAAAAACACACATCGGCTCGCCCCGCAACGCCTGGCGCATGAAAATCCCCACCACATTGCGGTATCGGTCGGCAATGTTCTGCCGCTCGCCATAGACATTGTGGGGACGGAAAATGACATAGGGCAAACCGAACATCCGGCGGGTGACCTCGAGTTCCATCTCGAAAGCGAACTTGGCGATACCGTAGGGGTCTTCCGGCTCGGGTCGAGTGGTTTCCACCATCGGACACTGGGCGGCTCCATAGACCGCAATGGACGACGTGAAGACAAACAGCCGCGCGCCGTGGTTGACCGCATGGCTCAGCAGGTTCACGCTGCCGGCCAGGTTGTTGTCGTAATTGAACCGCTTGACAAAATGGCTCAATCCCTCGGCGGCGTACGCCGCCAGATGATAAACCGCCTCGAACGCATGTTCCTCAAAAAGTTGCCGGGTCAGTTCTCGATCACCCACACGGCCCCGGACAAACCGCGCGCCGGCCGGCACATTTTCCTCGAATCCTCCCGACAGATCGTCGAGCCCGACCACTTCGTGGCCCGCGTCCAGCAGGTGGCGCGCCACATGCGATCCAATGAATCCGGCAATGCCTGTAACCAATATACGCATGGGTCGTCATTCGCTCCGAGCGCCGCACAGGACGGCGGCTTGCTGGATGTTGGCCGGGAGGCTGGAGGGTGAACCCCTCAGCCGAACCCTCCTCGAGCTCCCCGGCGGAGCAGAGGATTCCATTCCCGATCTTTACACGGGAGGTTCCGCTGACTTAATATTCCGGGCAAAACCGCGCAGCTGGAGCCAGCGGGCGCAAAGCCCCGTCCACGTGGCCAGATGCGGCTGGGTCAATCCCAGACCGAATCCGTGCAGTCCTTCCTCGTACAGATGGATCTCCACCGGCACATTCTTCATCTGAAGCGACTGGGCAAACAGGATGCTGTGGTCCACCGCCGCCACCCGGTCGTTCATCGTATGGACCAGAAAGGTGGGCGGCGTGGAAGCCGACACCTGCAGGTGAGGTGAGAGACGTTCGAGCAGGAATTCGTTGTACTCGGGTTGCTGCGGCCTGGCGTGGGCCTTCTCCGAAGAGTAGGGCGAGGTGATGTTCAAAATCCCCATGTTCTCGAGCAATTCATCCACCTCGTCGCCCAGCACGGACGGCTTCCGCTCCTCCTCCTCTTCCTCTTCTTCGCCCAACAGGTTGTTGAGAAACTCCGGCGTGGCAATTTCAAGACTGATCGTGGGGTAGAGGAGCATTAGCGCGTCCGGACGCGTGTTCCAGCGTTCGAGCGGATTGCGTGAGTCGGCATTGCCCGGCAGAATCAGCGTGCTGAGACAGGCCGCCAGGTGCCCGCCCGCGCCAAAACCCATCACCCCGATCAGGTTGCGGCTGATCCCGAATTCTTCGGCCCGGTTGCGCAGGAGTCGAATCGCGCGCTGGGTATCCTGAAGGGCAGCGGGGTAACGGTAACGCGACGCGGTCCGATAGCGCAGAACAAAAACCAGAATCCCCAGGGAAGCCAACCATTCTCCCACAAGATACGCTTTCTGGAGATCCATCTTCCGGTAATCGCCCGCCGGCAGGAGCAAGACACAGGAGTTGGTGGGAGTGATGTCCGAATCGGGCACAATCGGCGTCAGGACCGGGATGTCCGACTCGTCTGCGCCACGCGCATCCGGCGCCCCCTCGGGCCACAGCACTATCGGGGTTCCCTGCATCAGCCCTCTCCTTATCCGGAGGAAAATCACCTGCCGCCTGAATCAGGCAAAACGACTTCTGTTTTGTATCACGAAGCGCCTGATTCCTCCATCGAAAATCGAACCCCGTCACGCTTTC
>DAOPYU010000099.1:0-12142 GCA_035353095.1 Candidatus Sumerlaeota bacterium
GAGGCGGAGTTTCACGGAACGCCTCGAGAAGGGCGATGAGGAGCGCGCAGCCGGTACGGTCGTCGAGCGCCTTGGCGGTCACGCACCCGCCCGCCAGTTCCGTCAGGGGCGCATGGGGGACGGCGGGCGATCCGCGGCGGATGCCCAGTTGGGTCACCTCGTGCGCGCTGGCGCATCCAAGGTCTATGAACAATTCACTGAAGTCGAAGACGCGGTTGCGTTCTTCGGGCCGGGTGACGTGGGGGGGGAGGACACCGATGACACCGAGGTGTTTCGTGCCGTCCGTGGCGCGCACTTCGACCCGCTGCGAGGGGACGACACGCGGATCAATCGCCCCCAGGGGGGCGAAGCGCAGGAACCCGTGCTCGTCCACGTGGGTGACGATGTAACCGATTTCGTCCATGTGGGCGTCGAGCATGAGGGTTTTGGTCGGGTCTGCGCCTCGTCGCGTCACGATCAGGTTGCCGATCGGGGTCTCCTCGATGCGGTCGCCCAGGGGTTCGACTCGCGAACGGATCAGGTGGCGCACTTCAGACTCGAACCCCGAGGGGCCGAAGGTGTCGCAGAGTTGCTTGAGAAGGGGGAGAAGGTTTGTCATGGGAGTACCTTAACACCGGCGGATTCGGGTCGTCAAGATGGAGCGCAACGGGAGGAACCCGCAGGCTTCAGGTAATCTATCTCATGCCGGGTTTTATTTCTTCAAAAAAGATCGAGGAGCGATTGAATGGGGACGCGTCTGTCCCCGGTTGTTTTCCAGAGGGTTCCGTTTTCCCGGAAAAGGGCCTGTTGGGCGGGTTCAGCCGAGTCGGTCTCGGGACGCAGAACCACGAAGATTGCACCAGTCGGGAAGACCAGGCGTTCGGATTGCGGCCAGTCGTCCGGCGCCACCGGGGGGGCTTCGATCCACCCGGCCAGCATGGTTTCGGCCTGGCCCGCTTCGAGGAGGCGGCAGGCCGTGTCGAGCGCGGAGGCGCCCAGGCCCGAACCGGTGAGCGGCTGGCCCACACAGAGCGTCGGGCCGGTCAGGCCGAAGTGGACGGCGCATTCGCCCAGCACAATGCCCGGTTGAGTGTAGCAGAACAGATTCGGGCTGGCAAACGCCCCGCCGTTCTCGAGGGTGGTGCGGTAGTAGGCCAGGTCGGTTTCCAGACACTCGGTCCGGCTGGCGCTCACGATTCCGATGGGCCGTTTACGTCCGGTTTCGGCCAGTCCGGCGTCGCGCAGAGCCAGCGCCACGGCTGCGCATCCGAGCCGGGTGTAGCGGTCGAATCGTCCATATCGGGCCAGAGGCGGGTCGAAGAGGTCTTTGCCGCGTGGGAGGAGGGGTTCTCCCGGCGCGAGAAGGGGTTTGCTTCCGTCGCTCAGAAGCCCCCGCCCTCCGGCTGTGATCCACGCGCCCCCTGTCAGGGTCAGTTTCATCAGGCTCTCTCCAGGATCAACGCCGCGTTGATGCCGCCGAATCCGGAATTGGTGGTCAGGATTGCGCCGTTGGGGAAGTCCTGTGTCTTGCCACAGGCACGGCCCTCGGCGCGCGGTTCCGGGTGTTCCAGGCCGGTGGTCGGCGGGACGCATCGTTCGGCCAGCGCCTTGAGGCACACGCCCACCTCGATGGCGCCGCCCGCGCCGAGGGTGTGGCCGATGGCGCCCTTGATGGAAAAAAGAGGAAAGCGCCGCTCGCCGAACACGCTTTCGAGCGCGGTCAGTTCCATCGCGTCGTTGTAGGGGGTACCCGTTCCGTGTGCGCAGAACGCGCCGATGGCGTCGGGGGAGAGTTTCGCTTCGTCGAGCGCCCGTTGAATGGCTGCGATCAGGCCGCATCCATCGCGGGCGGGACCGGTGATGTGATTCGCGTCGTTGGCGATGCCCCAGCCGGTCAGCCGCCCCAGAACGGGCAGGCCGTGTGAGCGGAGGGCTTCTTCACGACCTAACAGGACGGCGGCGGCGCCGTCACCCAGACTCAACCCGTCTCGATACGCGTCGAATGGACGGCAGCGGGTGGGGGAGAGGGCCTTGAGGACCGAGAATCCGGTGAAAGTGAAGCGGCTGGCCAGGTCCGCCGCGCAGACGAGGACGGTGTCGCGCTCGCCCAAGGCGATCATTTGAGCGCCCAGGGCCAAGCCGATCGTTGAGGAGGCGCACGCGGCGTTGAGTTCCAGTCCGTCTTCAGTTTGCAGTCCCAATCGCTCGCATACCGGGCGGCGGTAGTGTTCGGGCAGCCAGGGGTGGGTGAATGCTTCCCGGGGTGTCGCGTTGGAACCGCTCAGAGTTTCGACATACTCCGCGTCGCCCTTGACGCCTGTCCAGATGACAAATGTTTGAGAGGGTAAAGCGGGCAGGCCTTCGAGGCAGCGGTTCAGAAGTTCGACGGTGCGGCTCTGTTTGGGGGGGGACAGGGAATCAAGGTCCGGAATACAGGCGGCTTCGTGGAACGAGAGCGATTCGGTTGAGAAGCGTGTCGCGATGGGTCCGATGGCCGAACGGCCTTCGAGCAGGGCTGGCCAGAGCGTGTCGAGCGAAGGGCCCAGGGCGGTGACCGCCGTCGCCGCACCGATGCAGACCGGGTGTTTTTCCGGGGACGCGTTCATGTCAGCTGTCCCGCGCGCCAGCGCTCGAAGAAGTCTTCCAGAAAGGCGGGCCAGACCAGGATCAACTGGCGGTCGAAGTCCATCAGCACCTGCACGGTCGAGGCGGTCGCGACCAGATCGCCCTGTTTGTTGGTGAGCCGGTATTCGAAGTTCAGTCGCACCGCTTCGCTCCAGTGCAGGCGCGTGTGGATGGTGAACTCTTCGTCGAATTCCAGCGAGTGGAAGTAGTCAATCTGCATCTGGACCAGGGGCGCCAGACAGCCGTTGCGGTGCAGGTCCAGATACCCCAGTTGAAACCGGTCGCCGAAGGCCGTGCGGCCATCTTCGAGGTAGCTGGGATAGCGTCCGTGCCAGACGATGCCGAGCGGGTCCACTTCTTCGAACCGGACGCGGCGCGCGACCGTGGCTTCTGCAGGGGGAGGCCCTTCGGGTTGAGGGGAAAAGAGCAGGCGGGGTTTGCGGGGGCTCATCGGTTCAGGCGCTCTCTTTCGCGGGTCGGGCATGGAGTTGGAAGGTTGCGGCGCTGCGTCCGCCGACCTGAAGTTGGACGCGCGCGCGCAGGTCCGCAGGATCGGAGGGTCTGTTCCGGTTTTCTTTTCCCCGGCCCAGCGTTTCGACCGAAAACTCGATTTCTTCCTCCGGACGGATCAGGTGGGTAAATTTCGCGCGTGTCACGCCCGTCAGGGTCAGGGGATGGCTCACCGTCGCCTGAAAGGCGACCCGCCCGATTTCGAGCATGGCCACGGCGGGCAGGATCGGGAATCCGGGGAAGTGTCCCTGAAATGCCGGAAAGTCCGGAGGCAATAAACAGGTTCCCCGGGCGCAGAGAGAACCGCCCGTTTCCCCCGGCGTCGAAGCTTCGGAAATGTCCCACGCGCGGATGTGGGCGAGAAATGCCCGGGCGACCGGACAGAGCGATTCTTCCGGTTCTCCGGGATAAAGGGGACGCCTCTCTTGTTTGATTCTTGTATCTGGGGACAGGGTCTCACGCGTTCCTTCCGGCAGCGAGGCAACCTCCCATATTTTCAGCATTCCCGAGGCCAGCAGGTCCGCTCCGCGCCACACTTCTCCCCGGACAACCACCGCCTGGTCCACCCGCAACACCTGCTGAGCGGTAATGCGGAGGGTGTCCCCGGTCCGAGCTGTGCCGTGGAATGAAAACTCCTGGACCCCGACCAGCAGCCCCTGTGTGAGCGCTTCCGGGTGTGAAAGCGCCTCGAACCCCTGCCGGGCGGCCACCAGTTGCGCCATCATTTCGACGAGCGCGGGCGCGGCCATTTGTCCGGAGGGCTCGAGGAACAGGCTGTCCGGGCGCACGACGGTCTGCGCCTCCCCGCTTTCGAGGTCATAATGCGTCAGCGTATCCAGCAGCAGCATGGGGGGCGCCTGGGGCACCAGGCGCGCGACCGGGCGCGGTTCAAACGGTGATTCGGGAAGGGAGCCGGTCATACGGTTGGTCCTTTGGCTTCGGTCAGATGACTCCCCAGGTGTTTCGGATTGTGCCAGCAGAGCGGGTCCGGGGCCAGAAAATCGCCCATGAGGTGGTAGGCCATGCCTCGGCATCCGTAGCACCCCTCGACCTGTTCACAGGCGTGGCAGGCGCCCTTGACGTGGTTGCGGATCTGGCGCAGGCTCTGGACCACCGGGCTTTCGCGCAGGATGTTGGCCAGTGTGTCGTAGCGCACGTTGCCCACCTTCACGTCCACCCCCACGCAGGGATAGACGTAACCGGTCGAGGTGATCGTGCAGGAATACTCGTGGCGCGCACAGCTCAGACCGGCTACCGGCGGGTGGGGTTCCCAGGTGTGGCCGTACTCCTCGCGGTCAATCCGGGCCAGGTCCTCGAACAGGCGGCGCAGTTCGGGCACGGGAACGTTGAGGTCGTAGCGGCGTTTCGCCTTCCCCTGGAACGTGATCATTTCGAAGTAGGGAATCAGGCCGCGGTCGCGCGCCCACCGCCAGAGGGTGGGCAATTCCGGGATGTTCTGCGCGCAGATGATCGTTTCGATCCCCATGTCGTGGTCCGCGTCCGGGTAACCGGCGGCCCTGAGCCGTTCGATGCCGCGCTGGATCTGGGCGAACGAACCGGGAACGTCGGAGAGGAAGTCCTGAACCGATGGGTTCAGGCTGTTGCACTTGACGACCGGCTCGACGCCGTAGTCGTAAAGCATCCGGGCGTTTTCACTGTTCAGGATTGTGCCGTTGGTGAACAGGTCAATTGCGATGTCGCGTTCGTGGAGGAATTCGATGATGTCGAAGAGGTGGGGGTAGAGCATCGGTTCGCCACCGCCGATGATAATCACGCGCCGCACCCCGAGGTACATGCCTTGCCGGATCGCGTTGAGGATTTCTTCGAGCGACAGTTCGTTGGTCTGTTTATGTCCGGCGCCGCTGTAGCAATACACGCAACGCAGGTTACAGACGTGGCTGGTCTCGATTTCCATCGTGAGGAGGCGGTTGTTGTCGCGGGCGTCGGCGATTTCTTCCGGTGAAAAATGCCGCCCCCAGCGATTTTTGTTCAGATCTACCGACATGCCGTGCCTTTCTTCCTACCGCTTCAGCCCTGCGTCTCATTTCGGAAATCGTGGAAGGTGACCCGTTTGCGTTTTCCGCTCTGATGGACGCGCTGCTCGAATATTTCGGGGGAAACGAACTCGATTTCCGGCACGACCCGCGCGTAGGCCCGCATCTGTTCGCACAGACTGTCCATCACTTGTTCCGGGCGAATACCGTCACGCAGCGCCACACAGGCCACCACCCGATCCGTGCCGTCGGGGTTGCGGTGTGCCTCGACGAACACGCCCTGCACGTCCTCGCGCCCTTCGAGCGCCGCCAGGAGGGTGTTGGGAAACAGCGTGGTCCCCTTGTACTTCAGCATCTGATTCTTGCGTCCCACGATGGGCGCCAGGCGCGGCGTGTTGCGTCCGCACGCGCAGGGCGAGTCCATCCGGTACGAGATGTCGCCGGTTCGGAACCGGATCAGGGGCATTCCCTGAACCCCCAGCGGAGTGACTACCACTTCGCCCAGTTCGCCTTCGGCCACGGGGCGGTTCTCTTCGTCCAGAATTTCGACCACCAGCAGTTCGGCCCGCAGATGCCCGCCCAGGCGTTCCCGACACTCACAGAAGGTGGCCGCGATTTCGGTCGAGGCGTAGGTCGAGTAGAGGGTTGCCCCCCAGAGTTCCTCGATCTTCTGCCCCGCCGGCAGGAGTGCGAGCGATGCGTCGCGGGTGGATTCTCCGATTCCGATCAGGCGGCGTATCCCCGCCTCACGCGGGTCTTCCCCCATTTCGATCACTTTTTCGGCGATGCGGCGCATGAGCGATGGCACGCACATGATCGTGTCGGGGTGGGTGGCTCGGATGGTCTGCCAGTGTTGCGCCTCGCTGCCCGCTCCGGCGCGGACGGCGCGCGCGCCCAACCGCACCGCTCCCAGAAAGTAGGCCAGACCGGCCATGAAGCACCGGTCGAGCGCCGCGCCTACGAGCAGCGTGGTGGAGGGGCCGACTCCGAGCATCCCGAAGGCCTGTTGTTCGTTGTAGGCCAGGCGGGCCAGGTCGCCTGCGGTCTGGAGAAGTTGCGTCGGGGTCGTTCCGGTTGTGGCCGAAGTCAGGCACACGTCCACGATTTCCTCGGGGGGGACGGCCAGAAAATCTTCGTTGCGTTCCGTCAGGTCCGCTTTTTCGGTACAGGGCAATCCGGCCAGGTCGTCTATTCCCCGCACACCCGCCGGGTCCAGCCCGGCCTGCAGGAACCGTTCGCGGTAGAAGGGGGAATGCTGTGCGGCGTATCGGACGTGCTGGACCAGGAGTTCGTCCTGGACGCGGCGGATTTCGTCCGGCGATTGAAATTCGAGCGTCGCGTGGCGTTGGGCGGGGCAATCGGCAATGAGCGGGTGGGTCATGACGGATTCTCGTTCATGTGTTTCAATCTAGTCCCCAGCGGGATCGTTCCTTCCCGTGAGAGACTTCAGAAGCATCGCACCAATGGCTCGCAGGGTCAACCGCTTCGGGTCAATGCCTCTCAGGGTTCCGTTTCATTTTCGAGAACCCCACTCACCAGTTCTTCTCCCAGATGCGCTCTGAAGACGTTTTCGACGTGGCGGCGCAGCAGCAGGGCGCGTTTTTCCTCCGGGAACGTGTCCGGGCGGATCGGGTCCAGAATTTCGATCCGAACTTCCGCGGGACGGGGCAACAGGCGGCCATACGGCGCGACCTTTTCCGTCCCCTCGATACAAAATGGAACCACGGGCAGATTGTTCTGCGCCGCAATCCGGAAGGCGCCGGACCGGAATCGCTGCAAGCGGCCGTCGCGCGAGCGGTGGCCTTCGGGAAAAAACAGATAGGAAACACCTCGTTTGATCATCGCTTCGGAATGGGACAGCAGGGTGTCCATCGAGAGTGTCTCGACATCCAGGTATCCGGCGCGCCGCATGAACCACCCCATAAACGGGATGCGCAACGGCCAGGAACGCACCGCCACGAGCAGGTTGGTCTGAGGAATCAGGGCGCTGAAGAAAATATCCAGGTAACAGCGGTGGTTACAGACCACCACGCAGGGACCGCCGGACGGGAATCGTTCGAAACCCACCGTGCGCAAGCGAATCCAGGGCCAGGAGAGTCGCAACAGGTACCGTCCGTAAAACTGGGCCATGCGGCGCATGGCGTCATCGAGGTGGTCGCGACCGATCAGGCAATATCCGGCGACAATCGCGGGGAAAAAGAGAAAAAAATAGAGCAATGTGAGCGCCAGGAGGTAGGGGACGTAAAAAGCATGGAAAAGGTAGAACAGGCAGGTTTTCATCTCGTCACGGGAACTCGGTTGCGCGTCAGGGAAATCCCCTAGGAAAAAATTCGGCCTGCCCGTCAGGCGCCGGGGTTCGCCTGCGCCTCCCGGCGCTTGGTCTCGATGAAGCCGTAGAGATCCTCGAGTGTCCGGATCGCCCGGATGCGTTCTTCATCCACGGCCCGGACGACCTTGAACTTGAACTCGCGTTCGAGCGCCACGACCAGGTCCACGCTGTCCAGACTGTCCAGGCCCATGTCCGTATAAAGAGAGGCCTGGGGCCGCAGGACGTCTTCCTCCAGCTCGAATTCTTCCATCAGCACTCGTTTAACCCGATCCGCGTCTTCCTGTTCAAGCATCCTCGTACCTTTTCACGACCAGAACCGTATTGATGCCCCCGAAAGCGAAGCAATTTTTGACAAACGCGTCGAACCGCTGGTACCGCAAGGTGGTCACATGGTCCGGTCCGACGCAATCCGCCGCCACCTCGGTCAGGTTGCGCGTGGGCGCCAGATAACCGTGGGTCAGCATGTCGAGCGAGACGATGGTCTCGAGCGCCGCGCTGGCGCCCAGCGTGTGGCCGATGTGGCCTTTCAAACTGCTCATGGCCACGCGCTGCGGCCCGAAAACGTCCACGACCGCCTGTGATTCGGCGGCGTCGCCCAGCACGGTTCCCGTGCCGTGGGCGTTTACGTAGCCGATACCTTCTGGCAACACCCCCGCGTTGTCAAGCGCGTTGTGCAGACAGCGGGTGATCGAGTCGCTCAACGGCTGGGCCAGGTGCCCCCCGTCGGCCACGGTGTCGAACCCGGCCACCTCGGCCAGAATCCGCGCCCCGCGGGCCCTCGCCGAGGCTTCACTTTCCAGCACCAGCGCTCCGGCGCCCTCGCCGCAGACCGTTCCGTCCCGCCCCGCGTCGAAGGGGCGCGGCGTCCGGTCCGGGTGGTCGTTGTACCGGCATGACGAGGCGTGGACCAGGTCGAAGCACCCGGTGACCACGGCGTGCAGTTCGTCCGCGCCTCCGCAGAGCATGGCGTCCTGGAGGCCATACCGGATCGCCTCGAACCCCAGTCCGATCGCCTGAGCCGCCGAGGCGCAGGCCGAATCGGGCGAGACCACCCGGCCTCGAATCCCGAAAAAGTGCGCGAGATTGGCCGCGCACGTGTGGCTCATGATCTGGAAAAACGCGCTGGAACCGAGCGATTCCGTAAAGTTTTTCTGAAAGTAGTGCAGAAACGACTGTTCGAGGCTGGCCGTGCTTCCGGTGGTTGAGGCGAAACTCACCCCCACGCGGCCCGAAGCCAGTGTTTCCCCCTCCAACCCAGCCTGATTGAACGCTTCGCGTGCCGCCAGCGCCGCCATCATGGCCGTCGGTCCCATCGAACGCCGGAATTTGCGTTCGATCTGTTTGGGGTCCAGGGGTTCGGGCAGGGGAGCACCCACCAGGCATGTCAAGGCGGGGATTTTGTTACTCCATTCCGCCGACAGATCCACCACGGCCGACCGTCCGTCGCGTATCCCCGTGAGCAGGGATTCGACTCCCTGTCCAAACGGAGAAATGGCTCCCACGCCCGTGATGACGATCCGCCTCAGCGGTATTTGCACATGTGTTCCCACAAACTCTGCCTCCCCGTGATAAACGACGCCGCCAACATGCCGGAAATCAGGGCGCCCATGACACCCGGCATCGCCACGCTCTGCCCTGCCAGGCTCAGGCCGTGGACCGGACCCAACTGGCCCACCTCACCGGTGACAACCGAGTGCTTCGCCCCGTAAATGGCCCCGCCCGGGTGGCCCGTGTACCGCTCGAAAGTACAGGGCGTGGCCGCTTCGACCACCCGGCAGCGCCCGCGCAACTCCGGAAAATGCCGGAACAGGTGGTCGAGTGTCCGCTCTGTCCACTCGTGCTTGAACGCCTCGTAGGCTGTCTGGCGGGTCGCGTTTCCTTGTTGCTGAAGGGCCGGATTGCCCGCTTCGAGCAGGAAAGACTCCGGCAGTTCCCGGCAAAAGGACTCCCCCCCGAACCGGCAGGCGCCACCCGTTTGATTTTCCCATGCCTGGGTCAGGACACACAAGGTTTTCCGCTCCTCGGGCGCGTTTCCCCAATCGCCCGCCATCACCGCCAGGTGATGCAGCCCCCGAGGTGGCACGGGTGTCCCGCCCGTGAATTTTTGTTCTTCCTGTTTGCCGGATTCCAGAAAGTAAAAATTGGAACGTTTGACGCGATCCGGGATTTGTTCCACCTCCAGGTAGAGCGCGAAGGGGGAAAAGGTGTCCTCGAGCCGCTCGACCCGCCGACCATAACTTTTCCGCCGCGCCTCGGGGGGCAGGAGCGCCATGACCTGCCGGGGATGCAGCGTTGCCACGCAGGCGTCACATTCGAGTACGAGTTCGTCTCCCTCGCGCCCCTGTGTCCGGACTCCCCGGACGCGCCGGTGTTCGTCCAGATCCAGTTGGGTCACCGTCCTGCCCGTCAGCACGTCCACGCCCGCCTCGGCCAGTCGTGCCTCGAAGGCGTCCACCATGGCGTCGCCCCCTCGGGCGGGGAGCGAGGCGGATTCATAGAAGGAACCCAGGACCATTGCGTGGAGGAAAAACGGCGCTTCGTTCACATGCGCCCCATGCAGGCAATACCCGTGTAGCCCCAGGGTACGCAGGAGAGTCTCGCTGGCCCCCAGACCGCGCAGAACCGTCTCGGTGCTCTGATACGTGTCGGGGCCGGGGTCGTAGGCGTCGGGGTCCACGTTCAGGTTCAAAAACGGCGCGGCGTGGTAGATGGAAAAGACCCGCTCGACATAGGCTTCGACGACGCGGCGGTCGTTCGGGAATTGCGAGGCCAGAGCTTCGCGCAACGCGTCCCGTCCGCAGGGGATCGAAACCGCCTCGCCCTCTTTCACAGACAGGAGATCGAACCCCTCGTGGCGCATCGGGAGCAGGTCGAGGGCGGTGTCGAGTCCCAGGTAACGCAAAACCGGTCCCAGAGATCCGTCCGGGGTGAATCCGCCCAGGTAGTGCAAGCCACTGTCGCACCACAGCCCCTCTCGCCGGAACCGGCGCAGGAGCGGGCCCACGTGCGTCGCGCGTTCGATCAGCGCCGTCCGCCGTCCCTCGCGCGCCAGCGTCAGGGCCGCCGCCAGACCGCTCACCCCCGCTCCAATGACCACGGCGTCATAGCGCATGAGTCGCGGTTTCCGTTTCGATGAGCAGGCAGGAGTTGGTTCCCCCGAATCCCGCCGCATTGCACAACACCCATCGGGGCGTTGTGTCCACGATCTCTTTCACGACTCGCAGGCGCGCCGCGCCTTCCTCCTGACGCTCGAAGTTCCGATTTGCCGCGATGAAGCCCCCCCGCGCCATCAGGAGCGTGTACACAACCTGCGAGGCGCCCGCCATCCACATCTCATGCCCCACCATCCCCTTGAACGACACGACCCACGGGACGCGTTTTCCACCGGTCGCTTCGCCAAAAACCTGCGCAATCGCCCCGGCCTCGACCGCGTCACCCAGGGGGGTCGAGGTCGCATGCGCCGCGATGCAATCCACGGACTCCGTTCCCACCTGCGCCCGGCTCAGGCATTCTTCCATACAGGCGCGCAATCCTTCGCCCGACGGGGCGGCCAGGTTCTGGCCGTCGGACGAAAACGCGTAGGACCGTACCCACCCGAGAATGTTCGCGCCCCGCTGTCGCGCCAGGTCGCCCCGCTCCAGAGCCAGCATGGCCGCGCCGCCGCTCGGGACCAGGCCGTCGCGCCCGGCGTCGAAGGGGCGCGAGGCTTCCTCGGGCGCGTTCTGGCGGGTCGAGAAGGCGTTGGTCGCGTCGAAGCTGGCGATGGACTCCCAGTTGATTTCCTGCGCGCCGCCGCACACCACGCGGTCCTGACGTCCCAGCGCGATCAGGTCGGCCGCCTGTCCGATGGCGTGGCTCCCGCTGGCGCACGCTCCGCTCAGTGTCCACGACGCCCCGCGGTTACCCAGCAGGGTGTTCAGGTTCATGCTCACGGTCGAGTTCAGCGCCCGGAAGACCAGGCTGCCGCCGATGGGGAAGGTGCTTTTCTCGCGCCGGGTGATCTCGGCCTGTTCAATGGAGGCCAGGGCCGATGAGTCGTTCCCGACGATCAGGCCGGTTCGCGCGTTGCGCACGTCCTCGTCGGTCCACCCCGCCGCCTCGATGGCTTCGACCGCCGCGCCGTAGGCCTGCAGGCCGAACGTTGTCAGGGTTCGCGTCCGTTTCCGGTCCAATTTGGGAAAGACGAAATCGTCAATCGCCCCGGTCAGGGCGCTGCGGAAGCCCAGTTCCGTCCGCCGCGGGTCCAGCCGGATCCCCGACCGCCCCGCGCGCAGGGAGTCCAGAACCCGGCCTGAACCCGACCCCAGGCAGGAAACAATGCCGACGCCCGTGATGGCTACTGAGTGCATGAAACGAGGGGTGTCCTTTCAGTCTTCAGGGAGTTGAAATCAGGTCTTCTCAATGGGGCTATCCTCCAAAGAGGACGTGAAAAGCCCATTTGATGTTTGTCACTGTTTTACTTTCATCGAGTCTTTCATGGGATCTATTCAACTCTGCCTCATACATTTCCTTCAAATCCGCATCGTCAGGTGATTCGGGAGGAGGACCTCCATACCCATACGTTTTACCCATACCTCGTTCCTCTCTGTAATAATAGTAACGCCTCATCTTGATGTCATAGGCAGACTCGCAGGGAGGCTGGTGGCGAATGACATTCTCCCTTTCCTGGTCCATTCGGGTTGCCAATGTCTCCGAGGTTTCGGTT
>DAOPYU010000100.1:0-2299 GCA_035353095.1 Candidatus Sumerlaeota bacterium
CGGATCCGCCGGACAAGACAAATCCATCTCTTCCGTCCCGGTCATCCCGGCACGGTATCGGAGTGGAATTCTGACCCACCCCGCCCCTAAAATCAAGCAATTGTTCCCGCCCCCGCCCTCGCCGACGGAAATCCCGAAATAGTTCCCCACAAGAAAACAAAAACGAAAGACGGGATCACAGGATTTACAGGATAGACTTTCGTCCCTGATTCCATCCTGTTGATCCTGTTATCCCGTCTGCTTTTTTGGGTTCTTTATCTTCCCAATATGGCCACCTTCTGAAATCAAGGAGCGCTTCTTTGTCGGAAATAAGTTTTTCCGTGCCCGTCATATTTTGACTCCACGAGGACAGCCGCAACCCCCTTTTGAACCCGTTCCGCCTTTTTTAATTCTGGAATCGAGCCCCGTCTTGTGCTAGATTGCGCGTACATGGGGCCTGCGGGGGACCTCTGAAACCGGGGGAAAGTTCTGCCCCGAACCAGAAATCCATGCCGCGCCCACGGGGAAACCGCGTGTCAGCAGGAGTCAGGAAGGATCACCGTCGCATGAGTACCGAGAATAAGAATCCGTCAAACGAAGCCGAAATGTCCGAAGCGTCCGATTTTATCCGTGAAATCATCACCGCCGACCTCAAGGCGGGACGCAACGACGGACGGGTCGTCACCCGGTTCCCGCCGGAACCCAACGGCTACCTCCACATCGGCCACGCCAAATCCATCTGCCTGAATTTCGGCATTGCGCAGGAATTCGGCGGACGCTGCCACCTGCGGTTCGACGATACCAACCCCTCCAAGGAAGAGGACGAATTCGTCCAGTCCATCCAGGAGGATGTGCGCTGGCTCGGCTTCGACTGGGCCGAACACCTCTACTTCGCCTCCGACTACTTCGAACAGATGTACGAATGGGCCGTGGATCTGATCCGCAAGGGCAAGGCGTATGTCTGTGACCTCAACGCCGACGAAATGCGCGACTACCGCGGTTCGCTTGTCCATCCGGGCAAGGACAGTCCCTACCGCAACCGCTCAGTCGAGGAGAACCTCGATCTCTTCGAGCGGATGCGCGCCGGGGAGTTCCCGGAAGGGTCCAAGACGCTGCGCGCCAAGATCGACATGGCCTCGCCCAACGTCAACATGCGCGACCCGGTCATGTACCGCATCCTGAAGGTCGCCCACCACCGCGCGGGCGACAAATGGTGCATCTACCCCATGTACGACTGGGCGCACGGCCTCGAAGACTCCATCGAGACGGTGACCCATTCCATCTGTACCCTCGAATTTCAGGACCACCGTCCCCTCTACGACTGGTACATCGACCAGCTGGACATCTACCACCCGCGCCAGTATGAATTCGCTCGTCTCAACCTGACCTACACGATGTTGAGCAAGCGCCGGCTTCAGTTGCTGGTCCAGGAGGGCCACGTCACAGGGTGGGACGACCCGCGCATGCCCACGATCTCCGGCCTGCGCCGTCGCGGATACACCCCCGAAGCCATGCGTTCCTTCTGTCAGCGCATCGGCGTGGCCAAGACCGACAGCACAGTGGACATGGCTCTGCTCGAGCACTGCCTGCGTGAGGATCTGAACAAGCGCGCCCTGCGGTACATGGGCGTCCTGCATCCCATCCGTGTGGTGATCGAAAACTACCCCGAGGGCCAGGTCGAGTACCTCGAAGCGGTCAACAACCCGGAAGACCCCGAAGCGGGAACCCGTCAGGTGCCCTTCTCGAAGGTGCTCTACCTCGAACGGGAAGATTTCATGGAAGAGCCCCCCAAGGGCTTCTTCCGCCTCTCGCCCGGACGCGAAGTGCGCCTGCGCTACGCCTACTTCATCAAGTGCGAGTCGGTCGTCAAGGACGAGAACGGCGAGATCGTGGAACTGCGCTGTACCTACGACCCCGAAACGCGCGGCGGGCACGCGCCCGATGGACGCAAGGTCAAGACCACCCTCCACTGGGTCTCGGCCGACCACGCCGTGCCCGCCGAGGTCCGGCTCTACGGGACGCTCTTCACGAAAGAGTTCCCCGGCAACGTCGAAGAGGGACAGGACTGGCGCGACAACCTGAACCCGCAGTCGCTCGAAGTTCTGGAAAAGTGCTGGATGGAACCGGCGTTGGCCGACGCTCCGCCCGCCGCGCGCCTCCAACTCGAACGAATCGGCTACTTCTGCCTCGACTCGAAGGACTCCCAACCGGGGAACCTGGTGCTCAACCGTACCGTGACCCTGCGCGACCCCTGGGCCAACATGCAGAAACGCCAGAATGGTTGAGAAACAATTGTTTTCAACCACGAAATACACGAAAC
>DAOPYU010000100.1:2399-12109 GCA_035353095.1 Candidatus Sumerlaeota bacterium
CTCGGGGTGGCGCTGGCGCTGGCCCCCCTCACGATCCGCCTGGCGCGCCGGTGGGGCGTTCTGGCCTACCCGGGCGGACGCCACGCGCATCGCGAACCCATGCCGGTCCTGGGCGGACTGGCCATCTCGGGCGCGTTTGTCGGAGTGATCTTCTTCAACCTGGCGCTGGCCCACCTGTTTCACCCCCTCGTGGCCCGATACCTCCCAGAGGTGGGGGAATACCTCGTCAACATCCCCTCCTGCCTTGGGCGGCTGGCGGCAATCCTGATCGGGGCGCTGGGGGTCGTCGTCCTCGGTGTCCTGGACGACCGGCGCCCGCTGGGCCCCTGGTTGAAACTCTGGGTGATGATCCTGCTGACCGTCCCCCTGCTCCTGGCCGGGATTCGCATCCAGGGGTTCCTCCCCTGGCCCTGGCTGGGCGCTCTCGTCACGGTCTTCTGGATCGTGCTCCTCATGAATTCGTTCAATTTCCTGGACAACATGGACGGCCTGTGCGCCGGGGTGGCGCTGATCGTAACCCTGGCCTTCGCCCTGGTCGGACTCTTCTCGGGCAAATGGTTCATGACCGCGCTCTACGCGGTGCTGGCGGGAGGACTGCTCGGATTCCTCCGCTACAACCTCCCCCCCGCCCGGCTCTTCATGGGGGACAACGGCAGCCTCTT
Organism: Candidatus Sumerlaeota bacterium; assembly: GCA_035353095.1. Classification (GTDB taxonomy): domain Bacteria; phylum Sumerlaeota; class Sumerlaeia; order UBA8349; family UBA8349; genus DAOPYU01. Next base: position 3,062 of record DAOPYU010000100.1, read on the forward strand.
CATCGGCTACCTTCTGGGCTGCCTCAGCGTGCTTTCCACCTATTACGAGCCCGGGGTCCCGACCTGCTGGCCGGTCCTGACCCCCGTCCTCGTCCTCGGGCTCCCCCTCTTCGACACCATCAGCGTCCTCTGGATTCGCTTTCGCTCGGGAAAACCGCTGATGCAGGGGGACCGGAACCACTTTTCCCACCGGCTGACCGATCTGGGCATGTCGCACGGCCAGACGCTGGCGTTCATCTACATCACCACGGCCGTGGTCGCCCTGGGCGCGGTCCCCCTCCGGACCGTAGGCCGAGCCGGCGCCCTCGCCCTCCTCGCCCAGACCGTCCTGATCTTCTGGATCCTCTACCGCATCGAACGAACGGCGAGCCGGAAAAGCAATTGAATTATTGCCTGAGTTGGAATCGAATATCCTGGCGCAGCGAAGCCGCAACCTCAAAAAAACCGCGAAAAGCGCGAAAAACTGATTTTTTCGTGTCTTTCGCGCTTTTCGCGGTTGAATAAGGCCGTTTCCGTTGTACTTGAAATATTCGCTTGCGTAGATTCTGCGAGATCGTAGTACAAAAAGGCCCAAACGCGGGGAACAAACTGAACGCTCGATTTCACGCGAACTGCTTGTTCAATGAAGATTTCGGCACGTCAGGTTCTATCCATCCATCAATTCGTGCCGGACACGGGCAGAAACCCTTTTTCCTGGTAGATCGGTCGTATGAGTGCGTTGACATTCGGCAGATTGAGCGTGAACCAGATCGAACCCACGATACAGAACGCACCTGAAATCATGACCGTACAAGGCGCCCCAATCCGGTGGGCCAGAATCCCCGCCAGCAGACTGCCGAACGGCATCGTTCCGAAAAAGGCCATCGTGTAATAACTCATGACACGGCCGCGCTTGTCTTCCGTCACCAGCGACTGAATGATCGTGTTACTGGCGGCCACACTCTGGATCAGGCCGAAACCAACAAAAACCATCAGGACAAGCGAAAGCCACAACGTATGCGACAGGCCAAAGAGGATCAACGCGATTCCGAGTATTACGGCCGCGATCTGAATCATGCGTGTCAGCCCGACGACCGACTTTCGGACAGCGAGGGAAAGAGCGGACAGAAGCGCGCCGATCCCCGAGGCGCCAGTCAGCCAGCCTTGAGTCGTCGCGTCGCCGTGTAACACCTGCGCGGCAAAAACCGGCAGCAGCACCGTGTACGAGTAACCCGTCAGATTGATAAGCGCAAAGAACAGAAGGATCGTACGAATTGGACGAAAGGTCCGCACGTAATCCCACCCTTCGCGCATCTGTTCGAACATACCGCCCGCCTTGCGCCAAACATCCAGGGGTTTGATTCGCATCAGCAGCAAAGAGGCAATCACCGCAAAGTAGCTGACCCCATCCAGCAGGAAACACCACCCCTCCCCCACGGCTCCGATCACCAGGCCCGCAATGGCCGGACCGATCAGCCGCGCCGCATTGACCATCGAGGAATTGATGGCGATGGCGTTGCTGAGGTCTTTTTCATCGTCCACCATCTGGACAAGAAAGGACTGGCGCGCCGGCATGTCGAACGCATTGATCAACCCCTGAAGGGCGGTCAGAACGATGATTTCCCAAAAGGTGATGACATGGGTCAGAGTCAGCCCGGCCAGTAAAAAGGACTGGACGGCAGCGGCCGCCTGTGTCCAGACCAGCAGTTTGCGCCGATCGAGACGCTCCACCCAGACGCCCGCAAACGGCGCCAGCACAAGCGACATGAACTGCCCCGCGAAACCCGAAACCCCCAGCAGCAGCGCCGAATGAGTCAGCCGATAGACCAGCCACGTCGTCGCCAGACGCGTCATCCAGTTGCCAATCAAAGAGATACTTTGACCGAAGAAGAACAGTTTGAAGTTGCGGTACCGCAACGCGCGCCACGCATGGGACAGCGTCCGGGCGGAATGAGGGGACTCCGATGTATTCGCACCACTCACAGGTTGGTCATCTCCTGCGTTTACCACACCTGACCGGTCACTTTTTCACCAGACGCCTGATGATCGTGCCGGCGCTGAACAGCGTTTCCCGTTCCGACTCGTCGAGTTGAGCAATGGCCTGCGCCAGCCAGGTCCGTTTTGCATCCTGAATGTTCCGGCGCATGGCAAGCCCCTTTTCGGTCAGTTCAATATGGAACTGGCGTCCATCGGTCGGATGCGGCTTGCGTTCCACCAGGCCCATTTCTTCCAGGGTGGCGACAGTGGCCCCCATGGACTGCGGCCTCATGCCTTCCGCACGCGCCAGATCGGCTGTCGTTGCAGGTCCCTCCCGTTCCAGACGAGCCAGAACAACCAGCTCCGTCAAGGAAAGGTCCTGCGAAACGGCCGCCGCGCGGACCCGACGGACCAGCAACCCAAGGGTCTGAATGAATTCAAGGACGGGGATTTCAAGGGGCTCTCGCGACATAACAACACGATCCTATCAATAGACAGGGAGACTTGCAAGCTAAACTTGCAAGTCTCTCTGTCTATCTGTCAGTCCCCAAACCTTCACTCTTCAAACAATCGGGCGACTTGAGTCGAGGAGGAATAAGATTCAACCCACAAGCAACCCATTTTAAGAATCCAGTACAGCCACCTCTTCTTCCATCTCAAAGTCAGCTGCATCCAATTCCAGTTGACGAGTCATCCACATATCCCGTCTTTTCGGATCTTCCCTCAAGATTTTTTCGATGGCCAACGTCTCCCTGTATTCGGCAGCCGTTGCGGCCATTGTCCATCTGACCTCCAACCCTAGTTCCTCAATGTTTTTGCGAATTTCGGTCAAAGGCAATCGGAAGAATTCTTTGCGAAAGTTGACTTTATTAACTTGCGAAAGCACAAAATGCTTGTGCAAGTCGCATTCAAGTTTCGGCGCGTCATCAGAAAGAATCATGGCATGGACATCAAACTCGAAAGGAACACTGGAATCCCCCAATTCACGCACTCGATCCAAGGGGTCTAGCCTGCGCGTAAGACCGATCTTGTAAACATTCTCACCGAAAGACCCGACATTGGAGATAATATATACATGACCTCTCCGGGTCTGTTGAGCCATCGAAAGGGCTCTTTGACCTCGTTCCTCTGCCTCCTTCAGTTTCTCTGCCAATTCTGCTAATCGAGCCTCATATGCGGCTTTCTGTTCTACCGTCGCCTTATCAATGCGTTCTTGCGCCTGAATCATAAGTTTACGTAATGTATCTTCTTCTTTTTCAGCCTCCTTCATCGCCTTTGCGCATTCCCGTCGAACTTTTTCCTCTTCTCGCATGCGTTCCCGAATAAGGCGTTGCTCTTCCCGTTCATTCAGTTTCAATTGTTGCACCACGGCAGCCCATTTCAACTCATTCAATCGCGCTTCACAGTAAATCTCTGTGATTCGTGCATTACGAAATGCATTGCCGTTGCTGTTGACCAGAGCAAAAGAATCCCGGATCTCTTGAGACAGAGTGCCCGCATTGTCGTGCTTTACCCTCGACAGTATCGAATCGACTTTTCCGTTGAAAGCATCAATAACAAACTCAATGGCTGTTTTCCGTCGGTTATCTTCTACATAGTCACAGGACGCAGCCGCTCCATTTCGACTCATGGATCTCACAAAGTCTCGAGCCACCTTCAATTCTCTGCCCGCATCAGTAAAACTGAATTCCTCCGCAAGATCATCAAGTAAACTATGGGAGGGAATCACATATTGATTGCCATAACCGTCTATGATGTTCTTCATCGCCCTAACTGTCTTCTCGTAAAGATCGGCCTTCTCCACAGCTAAGTATGCTTTATCAGCGATTTCTCCGGCCTTCTTGTTTGCCAGATCAATTATCTCTTTCGATTGTCTGGCTGCACTTTCCATGACTTTCTGGGTCTCAATCTCCTGTTTCTTTGCCTTGGCCTTACTGTCCCCTATCATCTCTTTGGATTGTTGAACTGCTTTCTCTATGATCTTTTGAGCCTCAGCCTCCTGCTCTTTAGATTTGGCCTTACATTCCTCCATAATTACCGCAGATTGCGCTTGTGCATTCTGAATAATCTCTTTTGAACGCTGTTCTGCAGATTGATACATCGCGTTTGCATTTTCCAGAGTCTGCTTGGCCAATGCGTGTGCCTCAGGTATATCCTTGTATGAGGACAGAAGTGAATTCTCTTGTTCCAAGGCGTCATTGATCTTTTTGATGCGTTGGACACGTCTCCGGGAGATAAACACCAGAATAGCCGCAATAAGGCAAAGAACTAAAAATCCGATTGCACAAAAGAAATGATCCACAAAGATATCGGTCATGCTATCCCCCTATCGCAAAATGCAAGAAAACTCCCGCATCATTTACCGGGAACCGATAAGCCCCCCCTTAAAAGGAACCCGAACATTAGCCCTTGAAATGACAATGAGATCCTTCCCTTCTTATTTCATATCAACCATCCGAATTCATCTTGATAAGACATGACTTCTAAGATATTGTCAACCAAATTCCGTGTAAAGAAACTCTTAATTCTTATCTACATCCAATTGTAATGCTATTCAATCGTCGAAACAGTCCCATACAGTATCCCTGAAGCCAGAATCATTCAGTCTGATCCGTTTCAAAGCATTTCAATACAAAGAGCCCACCTATGCCGCATAGGAAACGACTCTGCATTGGAAGGCCCCCCCCCAAACGCAGAGTCGTCTGAATTCCGTCATAGCAAATATCCGTCGGGTCTATCCCCAACAAAATATCGCCTGAATGCAATAATCATTTACCCTTCGGCCGAGCCGGTACATCGGCCTGCATCGGCATCCGGGGATCCACCGGTACCGTCATGGGAGCAGGTTGCGGTTGAATGCCCGTCGTGGCGGAGGTCGCCGCATCGTCGGCGGTACCGGTCTTCTCCTGGGGCCGTCTGGGCAGGCTCGGCTGGGGCCGCGCGATGGCAAAGCGTCTGGCCAGCCACTCGATGGCCAGAGAGGTTCCATCCAGATCCGCGTCGAGACGCAAAACGCCGGTTTTGTTCATGAACCCGGCGCGGATCGGTTTCATGCGGCTCGACGCGACCAGCAGCGAGGGTTCCGCCGACAGGAACCAGCGGGCCTCGGGGAAACGGGCCGACATCGCCGTGGCCAGGGACGGGTTCTCCTGACGGTTGGTATCCGGTTTCAGGTATGCGGCGGCTTTGGGGAGAAGTTCCGACCCCGTCGGGGCCAGGAACAGGTAGGGGGCAATGAAAATCATGTCGAAGCCGGGTCCCTGCCAGACCTGCTCGCCGGTGGTCAGGTCAATGGCCGGTTCCACGTTGGCGTCGCGTTTGGTATAGAGCATCATCTTGTTCAGGCTGGCCTTGGCGCGTTCCGCGTCGCGCGCCTCCAGGACATAGACCGCGCCATGTCCCCAGTTCTGCCGGGTCACCGGTTTGGGAATCACGAGCGCGGCGGCGTTCAGGTTCAGCATCAGGTCCTGTTCGATGTCCAGACCGGTCTTTTTCTGAAAGGCCTCGCGCAACCCCTCGCTCATGTTCTTCTCCCCCGCCAGTTCCGAAAGTTGCGGCGAACGGGCGCAGAACTGCTTCCAGAGGTTGTCCGGCTCGCGCAGGCTCACCGCCAGCGTCAGGCAGTTGGCCACGGGCAGCGTGTCCAGGAGGGCCGGCGCGGCGTCGGGCATGTTGCAGATGCCCGCCAGGGCGCTTTCCGGTTTGTAGTCGAGCTGGGCCTGCAGTTTCTGACCGTCGAAGTTCGCGGTCAGGCGGGTCCACGAGGCGAAGTCGAGCAGCATGGCGTAGGCCAGGAAAGTCTGGTTCTGCTGCTGGCGCGCCCAGGCGTCCAGATTGGCCAGAAGCGCCGGGGCGTTCACGTCCACCTGGACGAGCGTGCCGGGGGCAGGCCGGGGCACCGCGCGGCGCACATCGTCCGGCGCCGCGGCGTTGTGGAGAAACACCTGCAGCACCAGCGGATCGGAGGCCAGGGCGATCTTGTTGCCCGTCTCGGCCATCCAGAACCGCTGCGGCCCGACCATCAGGGAGTAGGCCGGTACCCCCGCCAGGTGCGACGAGGCGATACCGGGCGTTTCCTGAAACGGTTGAAAAAGCGCGGGAAGAATCGGATCGGCCGAGGTGCGCTCGACCACGATCAACGAGCGCCAGTCCCCGCCTTTCTCGTCCAGTTCCAGCAGCCAGACCCCGGCCCGCTGGACGCTGCCGGCGATGGCGTCCAGATTTTCAGGTTTGGTCTTCAGAGCGCCCGCGACCTCCCCGAGCAGCTGCTGGCGGAAGGGGGTGGCCAGAACCGGCTTTTCCTGCGTCCCGTTCGAATCCGCGGCCGGTTTCGCCTGGAGCGTGTGACGCGTGATCGTCCGGATCACGGTTTCCTGGAGCGGATCGGATTTCTGGATGAACCCGCGCAACGCCCGGGCGTCCACCTCGACATAGACCGGAGCGGGCCGCGCGATGTACTGCGCCAGCGCCGGTCCGGCAGGCGGTTGAGCGCCCTGTTGCGCCGGTGGCGCGGACAACAGAATCAGAACCAGAATTTTCCAGAACAGAGTCACACCCCCGGCGGTTGCTTCCATGAATCTTCTCTCCTTATGTTCCCGAAACCGCAACTGAGCGCCAACGGCGCGGATTGATCGTAGCCTGGGGCAAGCGAAGCGTCGCCCCAGGAAAGGCGTCCCTTTTTTGCAAGGGCTGAAAGCCCGGACTATGGGAACGCCCGAAAGGCTCCGATAAAATCCGATGGGCGGGGTTCCGGAATAACCTGACATCCCGAAACGCCCGCCCGGATTTTAACCCCTCAGAGGATCAAACACCCTCTCAGTACCCCATGCGTTTCAGAATGGCCTCGGTCGTGAAACCGAACTTCTTCGCCACTTCCTTGCTCGGCGCGCTGGTGCCGAAACTGTGCATACAGACAGTCTGCCCTTCGCGTCCGATGTACTTGTACCAACCGCTTCCCACGCCCGCTTCCAGCGCCCAGCGCTCCTGAATGTCGCCCCCGAGCACCGAATCCTGATAGGCCTTGTCCTGCTGGTCGAAAATCTCACACGAGGGCATCGAAACCACGCGCACCGATTTTCCCTTCGCGACCAGGGCCTTGGCCACCTCGAGCGCCAGGGAAACTTCCGAACCCGTCGCGATCAGGAGGTAATCCACCTTCGCCCCCGACTCCTTCAGGACCACATACCCGCCGCGCCCCACGCCTTCCGAAGTGGGACGATTGGCGGCTTCCAGATCCGGCAGATTCTGGCGCGACAGACAGAGCGCCACCGGCCCCTTCGCTTTCTCGATCGCATAGGACCACGCGCCCTTGACTTCATGCACATCCGCCGGACGGATCACCGTCAGGCCCGGGATCAGGCGCAGCGAAGCCACCTGCTCGATCGGCTGGTGCGTCGGGCCGTCCTCGCCCACATGGAAACTGTCGTGCGTGAACTGATACACCACCTTCACTTCCATGAGAGAGGCCATGCGGATGGCATTGCGCATGTAGTCCGAGAACGTCAGGAACGTCCCGCAGAACGGCAGCACCATGCCCTGCTGCGCCATGCCGGTGTTCATGGCGCCCATCGCGAACTCGCGCACACCGAACTTCACGTTGCGCCCGTTGTAGTTGGCCGCCGACACCACGCCCCCGGCCTTCATCGCCGTCAGGTCCGAACACGACAGGTCCGCCGACCCGCCCACCAGGAACGGGACCAGATTGCACAGACTCTGCAACACCACGTTCGAGGACTTGCGGCTGGCCGCATTCGCCTCGACCGGAATGGCACGCACCTGCGCGTCGAAGTCGGCGGGCAACGTCTTGGTCAGGAACGCCTTCCACTCGGCGGCCTTCTGCGGATTCGCCCCCGCCCACTGCTCGAAACGCCGGTTCCAGTCCGCTTCCAGAGCCGCCAGGTCTTCCAGGCGCGAACGCGTGTAGTCGTACACATCGCCATCAATAACAAACGGCTCGGGCGAAGCGCCCAGGGCTTCCTTGGTCAGACGGATTTCTTCCGCTCCCAGCGGCGCGCCATGCGCCTTGTGCGAACCGGCCATATTGGGCGAGCCCTTGCCGATAACCGTCCGGGCGATAATCAGGCTGGGCTGCCCCTTGCGGACGCGGGCTTCCTCGACCGCCGCCTCGATCTGGTCCAGATTGTGGCCGTCAACTTCCGTTACATGCCACCCATACGCCCGGTACCGTTCCATCGTGTCGTCGCCGAAGCACTCGCTCGTCGGCCCGTCGAGGCAGATGCTGTTCGAGTCGTAGATCACCACCAGGTTGTCCAGTTTCAGATGCCCGGCCAGCGAAGCGGTCTCCGCCGTAATGCCTTCCATCATGCAGCCGTCGCCACACAACACGAAAAACTTCGAATCGAGCAGACCGGCCTGCTCGACGCCAAACCGCGCCGCCATCATCTTATTGGCCAGCGCCATGCCGGCGGCATTCGCAAACCCCTGCCCCAAGGGCCCAGTCGTGGTTTCCACACCCTCCGTCCACCCGTACTCGGGGTGGCCGGGCGTTTTCGATTCCATCTGACGGAAACGCTTGAGTTCTTCGATCGGCAGATCGTACCCACTCAGGTGGAGACAGGAATAGAGCAGCATCGAACCATGCCCGGCGGAAAGAATAAACCGGTCACGCCCCTGCCACTGCGGATTGGCGGGGTTGTGACGCAACCCCTTCCCGAAAAGGTAGGCGCCGATCTCGGCGCATCCCAGGGGCAAGCCCGGGTGCCCACTGTTCGAGGCCTGAATGGCATCCATCGAGAGGATGCGGATGGCTTGGGCCATTTGCTGCAATTGCTGCTTTTCCTGGGAATTCATCGTTTGTCTCCTTTGTATTGTACACACCTGCTTCGGATCTTCCCACAAGGAAGCAGGATTGGACTCTGATCCGGATGCCCCGGGGCCGTACCGGGAACCCCACACGGCCCGGCTTCATGCTCGTGTAAAGTTCCCTCTCCACCGCTCGATCACCCACACACGCAACAGAAGAAACCTTCCCTTTCGCACACGGGCGCGGCATGCGGTCACATTCTGGAGAGACCCGAAACTCTTGTCAAGACGCAAAGACACTCGATCCCGCGAGAATTTGGAAAAGCCAAG
>DAOPYU010000101.1:0-12007 GCA_035353095.1 Candidatus Sumerlaeota bacterium
GACGGCGCCAGGCTATTCAAATTTCAGTGAACCTTCTCACGAATTCGGGGGATGCACCCGAGTGTATGTACCCATAGGGTGACCCGCGGGGGGAAGGAACCGGAGATCGAAAAGGGGCGGGTCAAGCGCCAACGGCGCGAGCCATTGTAGCCTGGGGCATCGCTCCAGGAACAGACCGGTTTTTTTCGGAAGGGCTGAAAACCCGCTCTATCCAAGCGTTTCTCCCCCTCCCAATCGGGCGGGCCTTCAGGCCTTACAAAGGAGGGGACACCTTTCATGGGGCGACGCTTCGCTTGCCCCAGGCGACGATCGAGCCGCGCCGTTGGCGTTTCAACTGCGGTTTTCAGAGTTATCCTACAGACTCCACCCCGCGCGGTAGGGCGGGTTGAGGAAATAATCCGCGTCGGGGCAGTTGGGGAATTTCATGCTCTTCGCATCCCACTCGAGCTTCTGCCCGGAAAACCGTACAGCGATGATCCCCAGCAGCGCCAGTTCGGTGAGTCGGCCCCCGTAGGAGAAATCGGAACCGGCCTTTTGCCCGTTGCGAATGGCGTCAATCCAGTCCTGATGGTGGCTCTTGACGCGCGGCAGAGAAGGCGCCGGACGCTTGTACTCTTTCATCTTCGCCTCGGGAATCAGGCGTACGCCACTGGCGCCGTGCGAGCCGTAGGTGATCACGCCCCGGTCACCGATGACGACCGCGCCGGTTTTTTCCAGATTGCGTCCCGCTTCCAGTTCGGGCGGGCGGGGAATTTCCCGCGTCCCGCTGTGCCAGTTGAGGGTGATGGGGCCGCGCTTGTCGGTGGCGGGAAATTCGAATGTGACCTTCTCATTCCCGGGGTAAGCGTCGCCCTGGGTCTTGTAATCATAATCCATCGCTTCAGCCAGAACGGTCTTCGGCGCGCCCAGATCCAGCGCCCAGAACACCGGGTCCACGACATGGCAGATCCAGTCGCCGATGGTGCCGTTGCCGAACGGCGTCCAACTGCGCCATTTGCCGGGAAGATAGGCCGGGTGGTAAGGACGTTCCCGGGCCGGGCCGAGCCACAGATCCCAGTCGAGCGTGGTCGGGACGGGCGGTCTTTCTTTCAGGTCGTCGAGATGTTTGAGACCGGAATTGAGCGCGTCGCACCCGCAGTTGATCGTGTGGACCTTGCCGATCGCGCCGTCCCAGATCCATTCACACAGCAGACGGCACGACTCGAAGGAATGGCCCTGATTACCCAGCTGCGAGACGATGTTGTGTTCCCTCGCCGCCTTCATCATCTCGCGCACCTCGTGAATGGAATGGGCGAGCGGTTTTTCGCAATAGACGTGTTTGCCGCGCTTGATGGCAGCGATGGCCGCCACGGCATGAGTGTGGTCGGGTGTCGCGACGACAACGGCGTCTATCTGTTTCTCCACCTCATCGAGCATTTTTCGGAAATCTTTGTACCGTTTGGCGTCCGGGTATTTCTTGAAGGTCTCGGCGGCCTGATTGTCATCCACATCGCACAGGGCCACCAGATTGGCGCCGCCGGTTCCCAGAATCTCGTGGAGATCGTTGGCGCCCTGTCCCCCCACTCCGATTCCCGCAATGTTGACTTTTTCGTTGGGCGAAACGATTCCGGGGCCACCCAGCACATGACGCGGCACAATCGTGAAAAGCGAGGCGGCGCCCAGCAGACCGGTAAACTGGCGACGGGTGAGTTTTTTCGAGACGGATTGCATAAACGACTTCCTTTTCTGGAGGGATCGGCGGCGACGGCGGCTCGTTGCAAACACGCAACGGGGAAGAACCGGGTCCGAACGGACTTGGGATACGCCTGGTTTGAACCAGGCGGGGCCAATCGGGTGACGATTGGGCGGACGCGTGTTATCTGGAGAAGTACTATGGGTCCCGTCCGGAAAAAATGCAAGCGGCAAAAATTCCGGGTTTGCTAACCGGGGTCTTTCTCATTGCATCATTTTATCTTATATGGCATACAATATACGTGGAGTTTGGCGACTCGACAGGAGGCGATGGCATGCAGCGTGTTGCCATGGTGGTTCTTTCCCGATACCCTCGCGATCCTCGGGTACGACGCGAAGCCGAGGCGCTCGAGCGTCACGGCTTCGCGGTAGATGTGTTCTGTATCCGTAATGAGGATGAAAAACCCGTCGAGCAGTTCGGGAAGGTCACCGCTTATCGCATCACCGAAGCCCGTGAAAAGGAAAACATCCTCCCCTACCTGTGGTTCTCGCTCGTCTTTCTGTACCAGAGTTTCCGCGCGCTCCAGCGCCAGTCGAAACAGACCCCCTACCAGCTCATCCAGTTCCACAACATGCCCGATTACCTGGTGTTAGCCGGATTGTGGCACAAAATGCGCGGCGTGCCGCTCCTGCTCGACCTGCACGACCTGATGGTCGAACTGTACCGCTCCCGCTGGGGCAAGCGGTCGGTGGCCATCCTTTTGCCTTTTGTTCAACTGATCGAAGGAATCTCGCAGCGCCTGGCCAACCGCCTCATCACCACCAGCTACGGGTTCCAGAACTGCCTGCTCAAACGCGGCATCCCACAGGAAAAAATCACGCTCGTACTCAACTCCGCCGATCACCATATCTTCCAGTACCGCCCGCGCGAATACAACCGGTACGACCGCAAGGTGCGCCTGCTCTACCACGGCACCGTCGCCGAGCGCTTCGGTATCCACACCGCCCTCGAGGCCTTTGCCCTCATTCACAAGCAGCTGCCCGAGAGTACCTTCCAGATCTACGGGCTGAGTTACATGTCCGACTACATCGAGCAGTTGCATGCCATCATTGAGCGCGAAGGATTGAAAGACCACGTGTTCCTGAACAATTGCCAGCCGCTCGAAACTATCGCCCGCGTCATCGGCGACGCCGACATCGGCATCGTGCCCTACCTCAGCGACCCGTTCATGGACATTGCCCTCTCGACCAAGTCGTTCGAATACGTGTCCATGGGATTGCCGGTCGTCGCGTCGAAACTGCCCTCGATCACTTCGATTTTCGGCGAGGAGTGCGTGGCCTACTACGAAGCCGGCGACCCACAGGGCATGGCCGACCAGGTACTCGCCCTGTGCGCCGACCCCGAACGTCAGCGCGTTCAGGCCGAAAACGCCCTGAAAACCTACGAAGGCGTCGCGTGGCCCATCATGGAAAAACGCTATGTGGACCTGGTGACGGACCTGATCGCGGGCAGCAAGGGGCGGCGCGGATGATATACGCCGCCGTCGCTGCCGCCCTGTTGGCCGTTCTGGTGGTGTTGCATCTTTTCCTGCCGTGGGCCGTCCGCAATCTCCTCCGAAAACGATTTCTGGAACGGGTGCGCGCAAGCGGATGCGTGTGCCTGACTTTCGACGACGGCCCCAATCCGGAAACCACCCCCCGCATCCTGGCCCTGCTGGACAAGGCCGGAATCAAGGCCACCTTCTTCGTCACCGGCGAGCACGCCGAGCAGTACCCCGAGCTGGTCCACAACCTCCTCGCCGCCGGTCACGAGATCGGCGAACACAGCTACAGCCACAAACACCCCTGGGAAAGCGGTCTGTTCCACACCCTGCGCGACATCGCGCGGACCCACCGGGCGCTCAACCGGACGCTCGGACCGGGCGTGGCCCGCCGGTTCCGGCCCCCCTTCGGAAAACTCAATTTTGTCACGATGCTCTACACCCTGCTCGGCCGCCGTCCACTGGCGTTCTGGAATCTCGATCCCCGCGACTACGGACAGATGGCGGCCCGGGCCATCGTGGACCAAGTGCTGACCCACCTGTCCCCCGGTTGCGTCATCCTCCTGCACGACGGGCGCTACCAGGCCCACATCGCCAACAGCAACGCCCACCTCACCGTCGAGGCCGTCGAAATTCTCCTTCAGGAATTTGCCGCCCGCAACATCCACCCCGTCTCCCTGAACGAAGCGCTGGGGAAGGAACAGGGCTGAATTCGACAGCCGTTCTTAAACCGGCCGACCTATTTCTCTTCTCTCACCGAATAACATTTCAATTCCATATTCGCTTCCAATAACAGTCTCGGGGCGGTTTGCTGCGACGGTTCCAGCCAGGCGACTTTCGGATAGGCTTCTCCCACACTGAACTGCCGCAGAATACTTTTCTTCTCCAGATCGAGAATGTAAACCATCCCTTCGGAAGTGGAAAGCGCCAACCACGGACGCGTCTCGGCCGAGACCGCGGAAACAATATACTGGTTCCCCGGAAGGTCCAGCCGCCACGGTTCCTTGGCCCGGTCGTCATACGCGGTCAACACGCCTTTATCGAACTTGAAACCGATAAGGGTTTTCTGTTTTACCCCGGGTTCGCTCAGGAATCCAAGAAAATTCAAATAATAAGAGGGGAAGGGGAACGTTTTTTCTTTCCGGCCCGAGAGGTCGAATTGTTCCACCGTCTCGGAGGACAAAGCCAGGATTTCTTTCGACCCATCGCCATCCAGGTCAACCGTGTAAATTTTCTTGATGCTATCCACCAGTTTGTTCTCCCAGAGAGAACGCCCCTTTGCTCCAAAGGCCTGAAGCCTTCCCAAATAACCCAGTTCGGGATCGTCTGAGCCAACGATTACGGTCTTCGTTGAATCGCCTCCGTTGTCGGCAATGGCGAGCGCTTCGACCCGGCCCGGCGTATTCGCTTCCCAGAGTTTTTTCCCCGAGAGATCGTACCCGATCACCCGGCCCTTGGCGGTTATGACCGACGAAACCAGAAGCCCTTCTTGCCGTTCCAGATCCGAGATCGAAAGAGCGCAGACATCTATCGGGGTGAGTACGTTTCCGGCCTTGCCAACAATCTGTCCTTCAGAATTTAACAAGGTTTCTTTTTCCAGTTCAGGAGCCGAGGGTATGGTGAGTACCCCCTTCCGAGGATCCACCACCATCCCCAAGGTATAATTCGAATAGGACCAGAGCAGATCCATTCCCGTCAGGTCGGCGGTTTGAGGGGCCGCCACCGGTTTGGGAACCGACGGGGACTGCTCGACCTTTTGGGCTCCTTCCGGCGGGATGAAAGTAAACGGTTCCGGGGGGTCGGTCGGATCTATCACCCAATTGGAATATTCCAGAACGGTAATGGAACTCGCGAGCGAAGGCGGAGCGTTTTTCTTATAGGCCATCCGGGCTTTCTTCAGGCGCGCATTCGGAGCCTGATTCACCCAGAATTCAAAGGACATCATCTGATCGGGCCGCACGAGATGTCGCAGTTTTTCCTGATCGGAAAGAACCATGTCTTCCATCGTCGTGGTCGTGACACCCGTTGACAGGAACGCCGCCCCGTCCGGACCAATGAACTGCCGCGCCGCGCCCATCAGGACAAACCGATGGCCAAACTCAAGATTCGCTCCAGACGCCTTGGTGACCCAATACTCATTCGACGCTCCATCATACGCATAGACCTTTTCTCCATCGCAGACCTGGATCACCTTGGGCTGACCGTCCCGACTCTCGACCCGGAACTTGTCGGGGCCTTTCATCGTGACCGTGAATTTTTGCGACAGTGCCGGGTTCACATCTTCGGAGGACAAGTACATGGAAACATCCACGTCCACGCGGAAGAAATCCAGTTTTTCCAGCGACCAGGCCTCTTCCTGAGCCGGATTCGCCCCCCCGGCGGGAGGCGTCTCCGCACTCCGCCGATCGCACGCCAAAGACAGCGTCAACAAAAACAGGATACCAAACAAAGCCATTCGTTTCATCAAACAGTTCCCGTACACAGCCATCATTCCCAACTCCTTCTCCATTCCCGACTCGCCTGGCCCTTCCGCTCGCGACCACCCTAACCACACCCGTTTATCTTTACAAGCACTTCCTGAAAATCCGACACCTCTTCCCAACTTCGAAAAAAATCTTGCAGGCTTTTGGTCCAAACCGCGAAAGGCGTGAAAATCGCGAAACTTTCTCTTTTTCGCGTCTTTCGCGATTTTCGCGGTTCTCCGCAGTTGCGGTTCCAGAGAGAAATCAGTCGCATTCAAGAGACGGCAAAAGGTTACAAAGTCTTTTTCCTTGTCGAAACGGTTCACCCGTGGTTTTTCCCCTACAACCACTTCCGGAATGGGCCCCGATTGCGGGATTCTGTTGCGGGACGGGGACGGGTGGCTTATGATCCGGGGCATGAAGCGCGCGCCGTTTTTTCTTGCCTGCATGGTCTTGATGGGAGCAGTGCTGGGACGGGTGGTCCTGGCGCCCCGTCCGCTTGTTCTGGGGACCGGTCTGCTCCTGGCCCTGGGATGCGCCGGGGCGGGCGGGTTCGCCCTGCGGCGGGGAAACGACGCGATACGCGAGCGCGGGTGGTGCATCCGACTGGGACTGGCCTGGTTTCTGTGTCTGGCCTTCTGGCAGCAGAACGAAACCGTCCGGCGCGAGCGGGTGGCCGAAGCGCAGGTACGCGCGCTGGCAGGTCGCGAGGTCGCCTGGCGCGGGACGGTGGTGCCCGACCCGTGGTGGCAGGACGCGGAACACGACCGGGTGGTGGTCGAACTGCGCGATGTCGAGATTCTCGAGAACGCCCCGGACCGACCCACATCTTCTTCAACAGTTTCTTCCACCCCCCTCCTCTGCCGGGTCCAGCTGGCGATTCAGGGACAGGCTGCGGAGGCGCTCGGGGACAGGCTTCCCTGGCCGGGCGAACGAGTCGAGGTCCACGGTGCGCTGAACCTGCCCCCACCGGCGTCGCATCCGGACCTGTTCGACTACCGCGCGTTTCTGCGCCAGCAGGGAATCGGAGCATTGGGGACAATCTGGGGACCGGGCGTTTTCCGCACGATCGAGGGGGAAGGGTCCTCGCTCGCGCGCCTGCTCCACCCGTTGATGGCTTGGCGCCGCGGGGTGCTCGAGCGGTTCGAGCAATCCCTGCCGCCGGACCACGCGGGCGTGATGCAGTGTATGCTGCTCGGCGAAACGAACGGCCTGACTCCCGCCGTGCGCGAGGCGTTTCTGCGAGTGGGCGGGTTGCACCTGTTTTCCGTCTCGGGGGTCCACACGGCGTTTCTGGCGGCGCTGGTGTTCTGGGTGTGCCTGCTTTTCCTTGCACCTCCGCGCGTCTCGGCCTGGTTGATGATGGCCGTTCTGGCGGTGTATGTGGTGCTGGTGGAGTTCCGCGCCCCGGTCGTCCGGTCGGCGGTCATGGCCGCGTGCCTGGCGCTCCCCTTCGCCCTGCGCCGGACGGTGGACTCGCTCAACGCCGTTTCGCTGGCGGCGTTTGCCACCCAACTCTTCGACCCCTGCGCGGTCTTCCGGATCGACTTCCAACTGTCCTACCTCTGCGCGCTGAGTCTGATCGTCCTGTACCCGGCACTGATGGAACTGTTGCGTCTGCCGGCGGCGACGCAACCGATCAGCCGGTGGAAGCGCTGGGCGCGATGGGGGTACGACGAGGTCGTGACGAAAGGGCTGTCGGTGTCGCTGGCCTCACAATTGGCCGTATTGCCGTTTCTGTCTATCGGGTACCATCAGATTTCCCTCATCGGGTTTGTCGCGAACCTGTTTCTGGTCCCGTGGTCCGGTCTTCTGATCGGTTTCGGGTGGGTGTTTGCGCTGGTGGGGGGCTGGGCGGACGGGTTGGAGGCGATCCTGGCCGCGTCGGTCTCGGGCCTGACGTGGGTTTTCTTGAAAGCGGCGGATTTCATGGCTAAAGTACCCGGCGGGGTGCTCAATCTGGCCTCATTCCCCTGGTGGGTGGCGGGAGGGTATTACATGTTGTTGTTCTCGGGACCACATATGCGAATGGGCCGTTTTCCCGGCGCGGTCGAGCAGCGCCGCGCGCGCATTCTGCTGCGGCTGATGGTCATTCTGGCGTTTCTCATCTGGCTGCCCATTGTGGCCTGTTTCGTCGCGCCGTACTTCACCCGCCCGGACTCGGCAAAACCGGTTGGCGGGGAATTGCAGGTCACCACGCTCGATGTGGGTCAGGGCGACTCCATCCTCATCGAAACCCCCGGCAAACACACGCTCCTGGTGGACGCCGGACCGCCCAACCGGGGCCGCACCATCCTCGGCTACCTGCGCGCCGAGGGAGTGACCCAGCTCGACGCGCTCGTCCTCACCCACAGCGACGCGGACCATATCGGGTCCGCCGCCGAGGTTCTGGACGGAATTCCGGTCGAATGCGTCTATGTCGGGTCCGACCGGGGGGAGACCCAGCTGCAACGCGAGCTCGACACTACAATCGAACAACACGGCATTCCGGTCCAACCGGTCCGCCGGGGCGACCGCCTCAAGGCCGACCCGACTGTCGAAATCGAGGTCTTGAACCCGGCCCAGGGATCGCGTGACACGAGCGACGCGAACGGGCAGTCGGTCGTCCTCCTGATTCAATACGGACAGAAGAAATTCCTCCTGGAGGGCGACGCCGACACGGAAGCGGAGCGCGAGATGCTCGAGGCCTACGGCTCCCGGGCGCTCGATGTGGACGTCCTCAAGGCGGGCCACCACGGAAGCCAGTCCTCCTCGAGTCAATCCTTCCTCGACGCCCTGACCCCCGAAGTGGCGCTCATCAGTGTGGCCGCGAAAAACCGCTACCACCACCCGAACCCGGGCGTGGTCGAACGGTTGCGCGGGGAAGGCGCGACCGTGTACAGCACGGCGCAACAGGGCGTCCTCGAAGTCCGAACCGACGGCCAGCGCCTCTGGGTCCGCACGGGAAGAGGCGGAATGGATAATTGACAATGGATAATGGATAATGAGAAAGAGGAAAGAGGCGCCGCAGGAAAAGGGCGGAAGAATGGATAATGGATAATTGACAATGGATAATGAGAGAGGGGAAAAGGGGGGTGCGCCGAAGCATGACCAACGGCGCTGACGGTAGTAGCAGTGGGTTGGCGGTGGCTGCGGCAGTTGGCGGTAGTGGTAGTGGTAGTTGGTGGTAGTGGCGGCGGCGGTGGCGGTGGCGGTTGGTAGTAGTGGCGGTGGCGGTTCATTATCAATTATCCATTGTCCATTATCCATTCTCAATAATCCTATTTACATTGGGGGAGGGTTTTTCGATAATGGGGGCGTTTGGGACGTGTGGCGCGGCGTCTGGGAAAGGGTATGCGCTGCGGGGCCGGAAAATCGGCCCACGCGGGAAAATAAAGGTTTGAATTCGAGCAAAAATGAGGATCGAAAGGAAATCCGCGAGATGAAGCGTGTACTGTGGGGAGTATTGTTCCTGTTGCTGGGGTTGCCGATCTCGTTCGCGGCCGAGGAGGCCAAACCGGCCCCGGCGGCTGGACCCAATAAAAAAGTCCTGGTGAAAAGCGAAGACGGTACCGGCCTTTACAGTAAGGCCGACACCAAATCCTCCCGCGTGGACATGCTCGATCCGTTCACGCCAGTCGAGATCATCAGCTCCGAAAACGATTGGGCACAGGTCAAAACCGGCGCGGACAAGACGGGCTATGTGCAGGCCAAAAACCTGACCGACTCCTGTTTCGTCGCCACCAAGATCGCCGGGGGCAAAAAAGTCAACCTGCGCATGGGGCCCGAGAAAGACAGCCCGGTGAGCGTCGAACTCCTGAGCGATTACCCCCTCTGGGTACTCGAAGTGAAGAAAGTGGATAAGGACGTGCGAATCCACGTGGTAGATTACGAAGGCGACGGTGGCTGGGCGCACAAGTCCTACCTCTCGTTCGACCGTTACGCGGTCGCCACCCCCACGGAGGACGTGGCCTGGATCGCCGTGCGCGAAGGCGCCGGAACGGACAAGAACGGCAAACCGCTCTTCCCGCGCCGCTTTCAGGCCGAACGGGGCACGGCGTTCAAAGTCCTTGAAGAGAAAGACGGCTGGCTGCACGTCAAACACGCCGACGGTGACGAGGGCTGGTGCAGCGCCAAGATGGTGTGGGGCTGGAACCAGCCGGAAAACCCCGGGAAAAAAGTAGAAAAACCCGCCGCGCCGAAAGCGGTTGAAAAAGCGGCATCGGAAAAGAAGGCCGGGACCGAGAAAAAAGCCGAAACGGAAAAGAAACCCGAAGCGGCCAAAAAGAGCGAATCCTCCGCCAAGAAAGCCACCGCTCCCGCCGCGGCCAAAAAGGGCGAAACCGCCGCTTCCAAAAAGGCGGCGTCGGACGCGTCCGCTAAAAAAGCTTCTTCATCGGCCAAAAAGGGAACCAGTTCCACCAAAAAAGCCTCTGAAAAATCCACCGACAAATAAACCCGACCCCTTTCCCCACTTCCACTGAGGACGGGGAAAACTCAAACATCCAGAAAACTTCCAAGGGCGTTTCACTCACCGTGAAACGCCCCTCCTTGTTTGGACTTGAAGTGTCATTCCCAAACACCCTTTTTTGTCAATCGCAACGAAATTCATCTTCAGTTGTATTCAAAATGACATGATCCGGGCAGTATCCGGAGATAATTTTTCATTTTTTTTGGAGAACCCTTCCTGAAGATAACAAACCGAAAGAAGATAGACGGGATAACGGGATTTTCAGGATGTGGTGAGATTCGATTTGTATCCTGTTGATCCTGTTATCCTGTCCCGTTTTTTATTCTGTTCCGGAAGAGCCCTTTAAGTTCGTATCTTTCTGAATGCAACTTGGTATCAATTCCGTGTCCAAAATCATATCGAGATTGTGTGTTGGGTCCTGCCGTGCAACCTCGTACGCCTCCTTGTGTTGAACTATTCGGAATTTCCGAATAGTTGCCTTCAGTTTTCCGTTTGCCCCTGTAGCCGGAATCGCGGACAAAATTCGTAGTGGCGAAAACTCCGGAAAGCCTCCCACGCGCCCTCGGATCGAACTTGTAAGTATTCCTTACAAGTTGCCCCTTCATCGAGTTCTCCCTATTATTCAACCGCGAAAAGCGCGAAAGACACGAAAGAATCAGTTTTCGCGCTTTTCGCGTCTTTCGCGGTTTTTTCTTTTGGTTGCGGCTTCGCTGCGCCAGGTCCACCCGTGTCCATCCGGGGTTTTGCGTTCCGTAGTTTTCGTACTCTACGCGTCTTCGTAACACTCAATGGACTCGGACAACAGGTTAATCTGTTCTCCGTCCTCTTTCTCCACCACCACCCAGTGGGGCTGATCTTCAATTTGTTCGCACCGGGAACTCTCCGGGATCGGCATCACCCCCACGAACTTCACATTCCGGATCGTCCGTCCCCGGCTCACCAAAAAGTTGTACAACGCCCCCGCCTGATAATGGGTGCCCACCTTCAGGAAAAAATCCTGTTGCCGGATGTGGGCCGCACGGCTTTCAATCCAGCTGAGCGCAATCAGATAAACCACCAAAGCGATCCCGAGACTGACCAGAACCGCGAACGTGGTCAGAAAATAATCCGGCAGATTCATATCAAATGAGGACAAACCCATACCGATTTCCCCCGTCAGTCCTCACCTTCGTCAAACTTCGGCGAAGGTTTCTCGGTAATCCCGTGAATTGAATCGTCCTCTTCCACATCTTCGTAATACCGCATTACGTTGGGCCGGAAGTACACCCGTTTCCCATTGAACTTTTCCACCACCAGCCATTGTCCATAAGGAAACGGCAATCGGAGATCGTTGTCTATCTGAGAAATGCCGAGAAACTTGACATTCCGGATGTTCACCCCGTGGTTGAGAAAAACATTGTACCGCTGATCGGAATGGAAATGGTTCACAACGGGCAGAGAACCGCGTATCTCCTGAAACTGATGTTCGCGCCGCGCATTCTGCGCTCTGGAACTCAGATAACTCCACAGAACCATAAGAAATACGAGACTGCACAAAACCGCCCAGAAGTATTCCATGAACCCCCTCCTGACCCTTCCTTTTTCCGCGAAAGTCACTTGTCAAAACAATGTGTGTCCCCCGTAACCCTGACCGAATGGTTTTCACCGATACTTTCCAGAATTACAAGCGATTTCTCGACAACCTCCAGAGCCACTGTTTGCATTCAGGATTACCTCTTCGTTTTATTGTGCAACCCCGGATGAACATGGATGGACACAGATAAAATGACATGGGTCTCTGTGTCCATCCGTGTTCATCCGGGGTTTTGCGGTTTTCGTGGTCTTGCGGTTTTCGTACTACTATGTCCCAAAGTCTTTGCATTCTGCGTTCATTTTCATGCGGC
>DAOPYU010000102.1:0-11964 GCA_035353095.1 Candidatus Sumerlaeota bacterium
GGGGGGGCGGAACTTCAGGCATTGGAGGCTGCGTTGGGTGAAGCCGAGTGGCCCGTGACCTGGCTGACCGATTGTGGGACTGCGGACCAGGCCGGCGTGCATGTCTGGGCGGCGGTGGGGTTGGAGACGCAACCCCTGCGCCTGAAGGGACGGGTGGTGGGGACGTTCTACGAAGACGAATATGCGCGCTACTGCCGGGTGGGGGGCGTGGTGCCCCAGACGCTTTCCGTCTCGCGGGAGGACCAGGCGCGTGAAGTTTTTCGGGCTTTGGATGCGGCGTTGGCTTCGGCCGGGATGGGATTTTCGGATGTGATCCGCACGTGGTTCTACAACCACAACATTCTGGACTGGTATAGTGGTTTCAATCAGGTGCGGGATGCGTTTTTCCGTGAGAAGGATTTGTTTGGGCGGTTGGTGCCGGCCAGCACGGGCATTGGGGGGGCCAATCCCGCCGGGGCGGCCTTGCAGGCGGGATTTCTGGCGCTCCAGCGCAAGTCAGAGGCCGTCCGGATGTTCGCGGTCCCGTCGCCGTTGCAATGTCCGGCTCTGGATTATGGCAGTTCGTTCAGCCGGGCGGCGGAGTTCGACATGCCCGACCACCGGCGGTTGTTTGTCTCGGGAACGGCGAGTATCGAACCGGGGGGGAAGACGGCCCATTTGGACGACATGGACGGGCAGGTGCGCCTGACCATGGCGGTGGTGGCGGCGATTCTCGAGTCGCGGGGGATGACGTGGAACGATCTGGTGCATTGCCTGGTCTATGTGCGCAATGCCGATGAGGCGGGGGCGTTTCGGCGGTTCTGCCAGGCGGAGGGGCTGTCGAATCTGCCCGCAATTGTCGCAAACAATGTCGTGTGCCGCGACGATCTGCTTTTCGAGGTCGAAGGGATGGCCATCGCACGACCCGAGTGAGGCCGGATCTGTGCGGGGTTTTGTGTTTCGGAACGTCCTCACAGAAAAGGGTTGGGTTCATGGGCAAGGTTTTCCGTTGTATCGTGTTCTTGAGTGGTATCTGTCTGCTTCTGGCGGGGAACGCGTGTTCGCGCCTGTCATTCTCCGGTCCGCCCAAATGGCGGGCGGAACGGATGGTGACGATTGGCGACTTGAACGCGCCGGTGTGTGCGCTTCCGTGTGGGGAGCAAGGCTTGTTCATCTCGAATTCCGGCACGCTTCCTCAGGGGGGGCGGACGGGCGATGCGAAGGGCTATATCGGCCTCTATGCGCTCGATGGGATGGTGCTCAAGCCGCATTGGCTCGATAACACGCCTGCCGCGCCGATCTGCGCGCCCCGGGGCCTGGCGGTCCTGAACGGGTTTCTTTATTTCAGCGACACGACGCGTCTGATGCGTTGTCCGCTGGACCGCAAAGGGCCGGTCGAGGAAGTGGCGCTTCCCGCCAAGGGGGTGAACCTGAACGACGTGGCCACGGATGGCTCGGCGGTGTATGTGTCGGAGGCGGGAGGAGAAGGCGCGGCGCCCCTTGTGTACCGGTGCGAACCGGCCGGCGCGTCGCGCACGATTCTGGCCCCCGATGGCATCAAGGGGATCACGGTGGTGGGGCCGACGGTGTATGCGGTCAGTGGGGAACAACACGAGATTTATGAGCTGCCGGTCAATGGCGGGGGGGAACCGAAGGCGCTGGGTCTGGCGGGGCATTTCCAGAATCCGACGGGGATTGTGGCGCTGCGTGATGGAACGCTCCTGGTGACGGACACCGCGGCGGGGCGGGTGTGCGCGGTCGCGCCCGACCGCACGGAGGTCTATCCGGTTGTGGAGTTGAAGGGGCCGACTGATCCGGGACTCTTTGAATCGCCGGATCTTCTCTATGTCCCCCAGACGGAGTTGAACCAGGTTTCCCTGTTTCGGTTGGTGCTGAAATAGGGACAAGGATGTTATCATTTGTATAGTGTCTGGTTCACGCGAAGACACAAAGGCACAAAGAATCGCGGTTTTCGATTCCGGGAGGTGTTGTTGGTCGTGAAGGGCGCGTGTGGAGCGGTCTGGCTGGCGGTATTTGTGTTCTGGGCGCCGGTGTGTGGCGCGCAGAGCGTGCGGATCGTGAATTTTTCCGAGGGGGAGACGATTCGTTACAGCGTGCCGCTGATCCGGGGTAAACTGGCCGACCGGTCCGCTCAGTCGGTTCAGTTGACCAACCAGACGTCTCTGCGTACCGAGACGAAGAGCATCCGGGGCGCCGCGTTTGGGGGTAAATTCGTCGTGCTGGCTGACCTGGTTCCCGGCCCGAACCAGTTGACGGTGCGGTGCGGCGAAGCGGAAACGCGTCTGACTCTGATCTACAAACCCCAGACGAACCCCTATGTCGTGCGGGCGATCTACGCCACGGACGAATCGGGGGACACCCGGTACCAGTCGCCCTTGCAGGACGATCCGCAGAATTATCGCGAGAAGATCGGGACGGCTCTGGGGCTCCTCCAGTCGGTCTGGGCCGACTGGATGCAGGAAAACGGGTATGGCCGCCGGACGTTCAATCTCGAACTGGATGGTGAGGGGCGGGTGGTGGTTTATACCCTGCGGGGCGATCGCTCGCGTGAGGCGTATCACGAATTGACCGATCTGACCTGGTACGACGCGATGTATCGGCTCATCGAGCGCGATTACCCGATGGACCGGGCGCGCAACGTGGTCGTGGCCGCCTACACGGAGTACAAGGCGGACCAGAACCGGGTTTTCTCGCACACGGCGCTGGGGGGAGGGGGACTGGCGTTGTTCGGCGGCGGATGCCTCTACACGTGGCCGAACGGATTGTCCGATGTGGTGCGGGTGTTTTCCGACGCGACGCGGGTGGACCCCACGCGGGTGCTGGATGACAGCTGTGGACGGGGGACGTATTGGGCGACGGCCTCGACCACGATCGGGGCGATGGGGCATGAACTGGGGCACACGTTCGATCTGCCGCATACCACCGAACCGCGGGGCCTGATGGGGCGGGGGTTCGACTGGTTCAACCGCAGTTTCACCCGGGTTGAGCCGCCTTGTAACGGCTCGGAGGCGTCGTATGTGTTTACGGGTGACGAGACGGTCTCGCTGGCGCCTGCCAACGCGGCTTTCCTGCGCCACTGCCGGTATCTGGCCTTGGACTGGCAGGATTACCACCCGGAAGAACGGATCGAGTTTGTGCCCGATCTCGGGCACGACCGGCTCGAAATTCACGCGGGGGCGGGACTGTCTTGTGTAGCGTTCGACGTGGAGGGAAATGTCGCGGATTGCGACGTGTTTGCCCGGAAGGAAACTGACCGGAAGGATGAAGAGGCCACCTTGCCGATCACCCGGACCTATGAGTTGAAGGCCTTGTGCGAACGGCTCAAGACTCGACGCTTTGGAATTCGCGTGCGCGACGCGGAGGGAAATGTGAACGGCGTGGATGCCGGGGCTTTCTGCAATCCGGACCAGTACCTGCGCGCGTGGCGGTTTGCTTCCACGCTGCAACCCTGGCCGAGCGCCGGGAGTTTTGTGGCGCTGTCTGCCCGGCGGTTGGAGGAGATCGAGGCGGACGCGCGGAAGAATCCCCTGAAGTGTTCGGTGGGAGGGTATGTGGATTTTCTGGCGCAGTTTCCGTCCGAACGTCCGGCGTGGGTGGTGGGGTATGCGCTCGGGGAGGTGCGCGTGAAGCGGGCGCGCAAGCTGCGGCTGCTGACGGGGAGCGACGATGCCCTGCGGGTGTGGGTGAACGGGACGCTGGTGACGCAGGCGCTGGACCTGCGTCCGGCACGACCGGATCAGGAGGCGGTGGAGATTGATCTGAAGGCGGGGGTGAACCGCCTGCTGGTCGAGGTCAGTCAGGCGACCGGCGAATGGGGGTTTTACGCGCGTCTGGAGGATCTGGACGGCACCCCCGTGCGGGTGGACGAGGCGGGGAATCTGGAGGGGGAACGGTTTCGGTTCCGGCTGGACTGGAAAGAATAATCGCCTGCTCCTGTTGTTCGCGCGGAGGGTACGCGCTTTCAAAACGGGGAAGCCGGGCGATGGGATATTTCGAAAGAACTTGGGAATTCCGGGAGAAATGGTGGATCGGGGGGGCGGGGGCGTTGACAATCGGGTTCTTACCCGGTACACTTGCCCCAGTAGAGCGTGGCCTTTTCACGGGGACGCAAGGGTGTGTCCGGGCGTGAAGGGGGGAATTTGAAAGGGAAGGAGCAGGGTCGTGGCAGAGACAGTTTTCGTTGATGGGAAGTTTTATCCCCGTAATCAGGCAAAAGTCAGTGTTTTCGATCACGGATTGCTGTACGGAGACGGGATCTTCGAGGGAATTCGTCTGTATGACAATTGCATTTTCCGTTTCCAGGAGCATCTGGACCGCCTGTATTCGTCGGCCAAGTATCTGGCGATGACGATTCCGATGAGCGCCGAGGAGTTGACGTGGGCCACGGTCGAGACGTGTAAGCGCAATCAGTTGACGGATGGGTATATCCGCCTGGTGGTGACGCGTGGGGACGGCGATCTGGGTCTGGCGCCCTGGAAGTGCAAGATTCCGACGGTGATTGTGATTGCCGGCAAGATCACGCTTTACCCGAAAGATGTGTATGACAAGGGGTTGCAACTGGTGACGGTGCCGACGATGCGGATGCCGGCTTCGGCCATGAATGCCCGGGTGAAGTCGTGTAACTACCTCAACAATATTCTGGCGAAGATCGAGGGAAATCTCGCCGGGTGTGTCGAGGCTCTCATGCTCAACAGCGACGGGTACGTCGTGGAATGCACGGGCGACAATATTTTTATCGTCAAGAATGGCGTGGTTTTCACGCCGCCCAGCTACCTGGGCGCCTTGCGCGGCATCACGCGCGACTGCATCTTGGAACTGGCCGCCCAGCTGGGTTACGAGGTGCGCGAAGAGCCGTTCACCCGCTTCGAGGTGTTTGATGCGGATGAATGTTTCATGACGGGCACGGCCGCCGAGGTGGTGCCGGTGGTGAATCTCGATGCCCGCCCGATCGCGGACGGCAAGCCGGGCGCGGTGACGAAGCGACTCAATCAGGAATACCGCAAGCGGGTGTCGGCGGAAGGGACCAAGTTGACCGATCGGTTGCCCAAGCCGGAAAGTCTGGCAAAACGGTGGGCGGATGCGCGAAAATAGAGGCAGAAGGGTGGAGTGGCTGCCCGCGCTTGGGAGCCTGAAGTACGAAGGAGGCACACCATGTCGAACGAGCCGCATTGCCTGAAATGCAACAAACCGGCGACGCACAAGATCACGAAGATCATCAAGGGGAAAGTGCATGACTTTTTCCTGTGTGACGAACATGCGCGCGAGTTCAGCCCGTATCTGAAGGCCAAGAAGATAGACCAGAGCAAACTGGTCGAGATCCTCCAGCATTTCCTCAAGCAGCAGGAGCATATGCTGTCGGCGGGCAAGGGGCCCAATCCTCGTCCGGACGGTCCGGTCTGTTCGAATTGCGGGCTGCATTTCTCCGCCTACAAGAAGACCTTTCTGCTGGGGTGCAGCGATTGTTATACGTCATTCGAGGATCTGTTGCTCGACGATCTGCGTAAGATTCATGGCGCCACCTGCCAGGACCCGGAGAAGGAGCCGTTTCTCAAGCGCGAGTCCGCGGCTTCGTCTCCATCCGAGGCCGAGCCGGTCCGGCTCGACTTGGAACTCAATCTCGAGGTGGCGCAGAAACCCGCGGAGGAGGTATCGCCGAAGGTGTTGATCGAAAACGCGCGGTTGGCGCTGGAAGAGGCCGTCCGCAATGAGGACTTTCAGTTGGCGGCCAGACTGCGCGACAAGATCCGCGGTCTGGAACAGAAGGCGTCGGATGATGTGTGATCCGCAAGACTCTGTGGGCCGAGGCCATGAAGAAGGAAGAGTGGCATGACTTCACAAGCCGATTTTATCCGGGGCTGTGACCAGTGGATGTGCAAGGAAGGTCCGATGGACCACTCGATCATTTCGAGCCGGGCGCGCTATGCCCGCAACCTCGAGCACATCCCCTTCGCCCCCCGGGCCAAGCGCGAGCAGCTATGCGCCGTGGCGGAACGCATTGACGAAGCGATCAGTTCGTCCCCTTTTTTCCGGGATTTCCGTCGTCTGAATATCAATGAGATCAACAGCCTGCACCGTCTGTATCTGAAGGAGAGCCACCTGCTCAGTTCCGAGATGGAACAGGGGGGCGAGTTCCGGGTGATCTATATCAGCCCCGACTATCGGGTCTCGATCATGGTCAACGAGGAAGACCACCTGCGTATGCAGTGCCTGGATGTCGGGTTTCAGTTGCAGAAGGTCCATGCCATCCTCTCGGAGGTCGAGACGGAACTGGGCCGGGCGTTGA
This sequence comes from Candidatus Sumerlaeota bacterium, assembly GCA_035353095.1. Lineage (GTDB taxonomy): Bacteria > Sumerlaeota > Sumerlaeia > UBA8349 > UBA8349 > DAOPYU01. The sequence continues at coordinate 6,284 of DAOPYU010000102.1, forward strand.
AGTTTGCCCACTCGGAGCGGCTGGGGTACCTGACGGCCTGTCCCACAAATGTGGGGACCGGATTGCGCCTCTCGGTGATGCTGCACCTGCCGGGGCTGGTATTGGTCAACAAGATTGACGAGATTCTCCAGAGCGTGTTGCCCTATGGGTTGACCGTGCGGGGGATCTATGGAGAAAACTCGGAGAACTTCGGAGACTTTTTCCAGATCTCGAATGAAGTGACCCTGGGCAAGACGTGGCTCGATCTGTACAACACGCTCCACTCGATGGCCGAGCAGGTGGTCGAGCACGAACTCAAGGCGCGCGATGCGTTGTTCGAACAGCGGCCCGAAGTGACGCGCGACGTGCTGGCGCGCGCGCTGGGGGTGTTGCAGAACGCCTGGATCATGGATTCGATCGAGGCGATGGCGCACCTGAGCAAGATCCGGCTGGGGATTGACCACGGGTGTTTCCGGCCCTTGTCCCATCCCGATCTGAGCCGGTTGATGATCGAGATGCTTCCGGCGCATTTGCAATGCCGCGAGGGGGGACAGCTGCCGGTCGAGCGGCGCGACAGTCTGCGAGCCCGGTACCTGCACTCGCGGTTTCAGGGGTTGGCGTTGAACTGAGGGCGCGGCAGGAAAACGTGGCCGAAGAAACGAAGCGGAGCCGGAAGAGGGGATCTTCCGGCTCCGCTTCGTTTTATGGATGAGCGTGTGAATCACTTGCCGGCAGGAATCTCCAGGGTGACGTCGAGGCCTTTACCGGGCGCCACAATGTAGTTTTCCACCGTTCCGCTCAGGCTGCCTTTTTCCCCTTTCTTCAGGGCCATCTTGACTTGCGTCTGGCCGCAGGCGGGAATTTCGATCGTTTTCTTCTCCCCGTTTCCCGTTTGAATCAGGCGGCAGGGGACGATCGAACTGTTCTGCAGGGTCACGTTGACCTGGTTGTCCGAGGCGGTTTCGGTTTTTTCAATCCGAACCGACGCGTTGAAGAGGGGCTGGAGGTATTCGGGTCTGCCGATGAGCCGGTCCTTGTGCCAGACCGCCGTGCGGCCCTCTTTCAACGCTTCTTTCAGGGAATCGAGGGAGCGTTCCTTGGCGAAGACCAGGGTGACGTTGCGGTGTCCTTCGCGTTTTTCGGTGGGCGGATTGAACGGGTCGTGCTGGTCGGAGTTTCCCAGGAGAGTCAAACCGAATTCAAGGCCCCGCTTGAGGCCTTCTTCGTAGTAATCGCCATCGTTCGCCGTTTCGATTCCCTGGATGAGTTTTTCCTGGATGATTTCTTTGTGCGAATCGAGGAAATAATTCCCGTCCTTGACTTCCCATCCCGGATGATCCCAGAAGACGAATGCGCCCTGTTCATTGGCTCGCTTGAGCGCATCTTTGAGATAGGGCGTGTCGAGCGGTTCCGCGTCTTTCAGGAAAAGACAGTTGTAATGACCATCCAGGGGACTGCGGGTGATTTCCGCGGCGGGGACGAGCAGAAGGCCCAACTTCTCCGCACGGGGAAGCGCGATTTCATAGGGACGGTTGAGCGCGCAGACCACGTCTTTCTTGTGGGGGTGGTACTCGACATGGTCGGTGATGGCGATGGCGTCGAGTCCTTCGCGATGCGCTTCCTCCACGCGGACGGTGGGCCAGACTTCTCCGTCCGAAAAGACGGTGTGCATGTGGAAGTCGCATTTCAATGTTTTGTAGTTCGGGATGTCCGGGATCTGGATTTCCATGCGCTTGGCGGCCTGAACCGAGGAGGCCAGGACTAGCGCGAGGAGGAGAGTGAAGAATGCACGTCGGATTTTCATGAAAAGATCTCTCTTTCATTGGTTTGGAAAAGACTCGAGGAGCCTGATTATGACCGGTTCTGTCAGACGGGGGACCACGCCGGGTCCGGGTGGTCCAGGATGGCGGGCGTACTTCCTGCCTGAAGTTGTGCGACCGCCTTTTCGGCGGAGGCAACCGCTTCGGCCCCTTCATGGACTTCGAGGGTGATTTCAAAAATGCGGCTTTCGCCGGGTTGCAGGATGGCCACGCGTCCCCGTTTCTTCTCGAACGATTTGACGTTGGGAAAGTTGAGGGCCGGTTCCAGGCCGGTGACATAGCCATCGGCGGCGGCCAGACGGTTTTTCCAGAGGATAAAGTAAGGCAGTTGGTGACGGTTCATGCGCAGGCTGATGGCCCGATTGCCTTCGGCATTACGCAGGAGTACGCGGGTATTCCCCTGAGAATCGGCGGCCAGTTCGGTGAAGAACACGACTTCGCGCGAACCGGGTGTCTCCGGCCCGTAGATGTTCCAGGTGTTCAGGTCTTTCTGCGCATCTGCGTCGCGTGGCGCCAGTTTGGCCAGGGGCAGAAGAACCCGCGCGCCCGGAGTCAGGAAGGGAATCCCGAAGTTGATGTGATAGAGCAGTTCCAGTTCTCCCGGTTCCGCCGAGAGGTTGGTCACCGTATCGAGAATGGTCAGGGAGGAGGAACCGGGCTGGGTCCGGATGGTCGAGTGGAGCCACATCTTGTTGAAGAAGAGGCGGGCTTCATCCACATCGCCGGTCAGGGACAGCTCGCCCGATTCATTGTTGACGGTGGCTTCGACACAATAGGCCGGACGGTTGGCGATGCGTCCGTGCAGAGGGTAAACCAGTTGGCCTTTCGCGTCGAATTCCGGCGCTCCGTTGCTTTCCAGTCCACATCGGCACAGCAGTTCGCCGAATCCTTCGAGCCACCCCAGGCCATCCGGTTGTGTCAGGGGGACGAGGCTGGGATGGACCGGGCGCTTGACCGGAGAACTCCACCCGATTTCCACGCCTCCGCACCACGCTTTCCACAGACCCATGCCTCGGGTGGGCAGGGCCTCGAAAGCCAGGTGTCCATTGTTCACCTTGACGATATCTACGCCGTCGCTCGGTCCGCCACAGAGGCGCTTTTTCGTGATCTGACAGCCATAGGCGGGATGGGAAGGGTCTTGTTCCGAATAGGAGAAGAGTTCTTCGTAAATGCCCGCCTGAATGTCGGTGAACGTAAAGCGCTTTTCCGTCATGACTGGGAGTCCTTCCCGGGTACCGGCTTGATTCACTTTCGTGACTGACAACAAACTTATCCATCGCCCAGCTTTATGTCTTGCCACGTGTTTTCATAAAAAACACCAAAAAAAAGACAGCGCCGCCATTTTTTTCGATGGCGGCGCCGATACTGGTAAGGTCGTTTCCAATTTTGAAGACAGGCGAAAGGGCGCGATCAGTCCCACTGTCCCGTGAATACCACGCGGGCTTCCCCCTCGAGGCGCACCTGGCGGGCGCCGTTGTCTGTGGGCTCAAACGAAACCAGCAGATCCGTGCCACTGCGTGTGGTGAGACGGACGGGGGGAGTGGTCAGGCCGAGGCGATTTGTCAGGATCGCCGATGCCACGTTGCCGGTGCCGCAGGCCAGCGTTTCATCCTCGACGCCACGTTCGTAGGTCCGGATCAGCAGATGGTTCGGGGTTGAGGTAGGGCAGACGAAGTTCACGTTCGTTCCCTGCGGCGCGAAGGCCTCATGGAAACGGATGGCGCGGCCCAGTTCCACGACCGGGGCTTTCTCGATGTCCGGGACCCGGACCATCGCGTGGGGGACGCCGGTGTTGACGAAGTCCACGGTTCCGCTGAAAAGACCCGGGATTTCGACAGGGACACCCATGCGGAGGTCGTGGGCGTCGCTCATTGAAATTGTCACGGTGTCGGGTTTGATGATGGCTTCGTAGGGACCGGCTATTGTTTCGAAACGCATTCGCTCAGGCGCAATGCCGAGCAGGTACGCGAATCGGGCGATACAGCGCGCACCGTTGCCGCACGTGGCTTCGCTGCCGTCGGAGTTGTAATAGCGCATGCGAAAGTGCGCGGTCGAGGAGGGTTCGATGAACAGGGTCCCGTCGGCGCCCACGCCGAAGCGCCGGTGGCAAAGCTGGCGGATGAGCTGGGCGCGTTGTTCAACATCGGTGGGAAGGATGTCTTCCAGGTTATTGATGGCGACAAAATCATTGCCGGCGCCGGTCATTTTGTAGAATTTCAGGGACATGGGATCAGGTTCCTTCGGGAGGAGATGCCGGCTCGAAATCGTGGGGCAGGCAGATCGTATCGGTGAATGCGACGCCAGCGGGGAAGTCGTCCGGGCGCGTGGTCGTCATGAAAGTCTGCCACACGGGGTCCAGAAGTTCAAGGACGCGTTTCTTGCGCGAGGGGTCGAGTTCCGAAGCGACATCGTCCAGGAGGACCAGGGGGCTGTCGCCGGTGCGGGCTTCCATCTCCTGGACTTCGGCCAGGCGCAGGGCCAGTACGCAGGAGCGGACCTGTCCCTGCGATCCGAAATCGCGCGTGGGTTTTCCGCTCAGGAGCGCGAGGAAATCGTCCCGGTGGGGACCGTTGGTGGTGGCGTTCCGGCGGACGTCTTCTTCCAGAGACGAGTGGAGCATTTTTCGGAACAGGGTCCGGGTTTCCTGGTCATTTTCGAAAGACACTCCCCGCAGGGAGGGGGCATACCGCAGACTCAGGGTTTCGGGGAGCGGTCTCGGGGGGGAGGGAGGGATCTCTGCGGCGACAGAAGATTCGGAAGACGGCTGGGTGTCGCCTGCCAGCGCGATCAGGGCGTAAATCCGGGCGGCGCGGGGCTCGAGCCCGGCCAGGAAGGCCTGACGCCCCCGCATGACCGCCGCGCCATGTTCGATGAGTTGTTCGTCCCACGGGGCGATGTCGTCCCGGAGCGTTTCCGTGAACCGGTCGGAACGCTTGAGCAGGGCATTGCGCTGGCGCAGGGCCTGGTTGTAACGCTGGAGATGGAAGAGGAACTTCGGATCAATCTGGCTGAGGGCCATGTCGAGGTACCGGCGTCGCTCGCCCGGCGCCCCCTTGATGAGTTGCAGGTCGTCGGGGGTGAAGAGAACCGCCTGCAGGTGTCCCCAGAGTCCGGCCAGCTGGGCCAGCGGCTTGTCGTCTATCCGGACGCTTTTGACCCCCGCGCCCAGCGCGACTACGAGGCGGCAGGAGTCCCCCGCGCGGCGGCGCACGCGGCCCTGGATGGTGGCCAGAGAACTCGACGGACTGCCCCACGGCACGCAGTCGTTGTCGTAGCGCGTGCGGAAGGAGCGGCCGGTGACCAGATAGAAGACCGCCTCGAGCAGGCTGGTCTTGCCGCTGGCGTTGTCTCCCACGATCAGGATACCGCCAGGTTCGAGCGCCCGGGCAAACCGGGGCACGCATCGGAACTGGTCAATGCGGAGGCTTTCCAGGTGCATGGGATGAAAGATCGCTTTCAGGGACAGCGGGTTTTCGGTTGAAAAACGGGTGTTCCGACCATCCTGGGGCGTGTTGCGAAATATTACACCGTTTTCTCGCCGATCAGTTTTTCGATCTGCCGTTCGAGCGACTTGATCTGGCGCAGGGCGTCGGGCAGGCGTTTGACGGCGGCCAATTGCCGCCCCGCTTCCTTGACCGGAATGGCGGGCGCTCCGAAAACCGTTTCGCCTGCGGGGACGGAGTCCTTGATCCCGCTCTTGGCCAGAAGCACGGCCCGGTCGCCGATGCGGATGTGGTCGGGCACCCCGACCTGTCCCCACATGATGACGCCATCTCCCACGACGGTGGATCCGGCGACTCCGACTTGGGATGCCAGGCCGCAGCAGCGTCCGATCTGGACGTTGTGGGCGATCTGGACCAGGTTGTCTATCTTGCTGCCCGC
>DAOPYU010000103.1:0-7393 GCA_035353095.1 Candidatus Sumerlaeota bacterium
CAGAAAACTGTTTGGGCTCCCTCTCCTTCTGGGTGAAGTCTTTTGACTGCGCCAAACGGGAGATTGGCGCTCCCGGGAACCACTTTCTCCCCCTGAAAGTGGGCATTTCTGGAAGGGCGGGCGTCTCGCCCCCCTGCAAGAAAAACCGAACGATAGGCGCTCAACTGCGGTTTCCGGGATACAAGCGTTGGCCGTTTTCCAATCCATCCATTCGATTCTCTTGCATTTTCCTCCCCCCCCTCCGGGGCGCTTTTCTCAACCCAGAAAACATTCGCGCCTTGCGTAGATTTCACAAAGTAGCAGTACATAGAGATAACCATAAAAGTTGAAACGGATGCCTTGAAATACCCCCCGATCCCCTCCCTGACGATTTGGATTCCCTTGCGGGGACAGAGTTACTATAATGACGCTTCAAGAAGAGAACCCCGGCAGTGAAGCAGAAAACCGCCCATGAAAAGGAATCGAACGATGGAAACAGCCCTGAAAGAAAAGTGCCTCGGCAGATCCGGCTTCGCCCGCCTCGGATTGTGGGGAGGACTGCTGATCACGGTGTCCCTCGGTCTGGCCACCTCAAGTCTCGCGCCTGCGGCGGAACCCGCCGCCCCGCAGGCCCGGATGGGAATGAACCTGAGCGGCCCGGCGGACTACAACAACGAACAGGCGTTTGTGAATGTGTTCCGTCTCTCGCGCCCGTGGATCAGCCAGAAAGAAGGCAGTCCCTGGGGAGGCGGCCCGGCGCTCGATCTGGACGAACACGGCTGGGTCAAGCGGCTCGAGACCGGCTGCAGCGCCGAAACCATCCTCTGCACCATCGCAGGCGGCCACTATCCGTCTGGGCGTTATACCGTCCTGTACGACGGGGAAGGAAAACTGACCGCGAGCAATGCGGGGACAGTGGCCTCACAGGAACCGGGACGCCTCGCGCTCGACGTGGACGCGAAGAAAGAATCCATCTTCCTGAAAATAACGGAGACCAATCCCCAGAACTACATCCGCAACATCCGCGTGCTGATGCCGGGGTGCGAAACTTCTTACCAGACCGAGCCGTTCCAGTCGGGGTTCCTCAAACGCTGGCAGGGAATGGCCTGTCTGCGGTTCATGGACTGGATGCAGACAAACAACTCGAAGATCCGGGAATGGTCGGCCCGGCCCCGACTCGAAGACGCGACCTTTTCGGAGAAAGGGGTCCCCGTCGAGGCGATGGTGGACCTGTGCAACCGCCTCAAAACAGACGCCTGGTTCTGCATGCCCCACCAGGCCACGGACGACTACGTCCGCAACTTCGCCCAACTGGTCAAGGACCGCCTCGATCCGAACCTGAAGGTGTACATCGAGTACTCGAACGAAGTGTGGAACTCGATGTTTCAGCAGTGCGATTACAGTATCGAAAAAGGGAAGGAACTCGGCCTCGGGGCGCCGGAACGCCCGTGGGAAGGCGGCGGGATGTACTACGCGCGGCGGTCCGTCGAGATTTTCAAGATCTGGACCGAGGTCTTCGGCGCGCGCGACCGGCTGGTCCGCGTTCTGGCGTGGCAGGCGGGCAACACGTGGTGGATGGAGAACATTCTGTTGTCCGATCCCGCCATCGCGCCGCAGGTGGACGCCCTGGGGATCGCGCCCTACCTGGGATTCAGTATCCCGGAAAACGGCGACGGCCTGACCGCGGCGGTGGTGAGCGGCTGGAGCCTGGACCAACTGTTCGCGCACCTCAACTCGACCGTCCTGCCGGTCTCCCTCAAGGCCATGCAGGACACACAGGGGGTGGCGAAAAAGTACGGGTTCCGGATGGTGGCCTATGAAGGGGGACAGCATCTGGTCGGGGTAGCGGGAGGCGAGAACAACGAGGCCATGACGCACCTCTTCCAGACCGCCAACGCCGACCCGCGCATGGGGCAGTTGTACGACCTCTATTACAAGGCCTGGGCCGACACGGGAGGCGGGCTGTTCTGTTACTTCGCCTCGGTGGACAGCTGGAGCAAGTGGGGCTCGTGGGGCATCTTCCAGTACATGGACGAAAACCCGACCCTGTCCCCGAAATTCACGGCGACCATGCGCTGGGCCAGAACCTGGGGACAACTCGGGACCGGAACGAACGGGGCGATCCTGATCAAGTAGTCCCATCACCGGCGGAAACACCCTCTTCCCCGGAAACACATTACAGATTTCCAACCACGAAAGGTACGAAAACTGCGGTTTTCGTGTCACTTCGTGCTTTTCGTGGTTTACAGTCGGTCGGGGTTCCGTCACTCCAGACTGAGGACTTACAATTCAGTTGCGGCTTCGTTGCGCCAGGTAGTATTGCGTGGTTCTCGTGGGAGCGCGGCGGTTTTCCTCTCGATCTTTCCTGGTTCAATCCCGGTCACGGCTTCGCCTCTTGAACGGGAGTATCAAACCGCGCCACGGGCCGCTGGCAGATCGGATGGCCGGGGTGCTTTCCCTGATAATCCTGATGGTACGCCTCCGCCGGATAAAACTCCGACGCCGGGGTCACCTCGGTCACCACATCGTACCCCCGGGCGCGCAGGTCGACGATCAGGCGCTCGGCCACGGCCTTCTGTTCCGCGTCGGCATAAAAAACCCCCGAGCGGTACTGTGTCCCCACATCCGGTCCCTGACGATTCATCTGGGTCGGGTCGTGGATCTCAAAGAAAAGCCGCACCAGCTTTTCATAGGACACCCGCGCCGGGTCGAACTCGACCCGTACCGCCTCGGCATGGCCGGTGCGGCCCGTGCAGACCTGTTCGTAGGTCGGATTCTTCGTCGTCCCGCCCGTGAAACCGGAGACCGCGCTCTTAACCCCCTGGATCGGACGGAAGTAATACTCCACCCCCCAGAAACACCCGCCCGCGAAGATCGCCGTCTGGGTGGAAGAAGTGGGGACAGCTGCGTCCTTCGGAGTCGCCTCCGACGTTTTCTCCGCGCTGACCGGGGGACGCAACACCAGCGAGGCCGAGTTGACGCAATGGCGGGTGTTGCGCGGGGTGAACCCCTCGCCCAGGAACACATGCCCCAGGTGCGCCCCGCACGCCGCGCACAGAATCTCCGTCCGCATCCCATCCGCGTCGGTCTGGCGTTTGACCGCGCCGGGGATTTCCGCGTCGAAGCTCGGCCAGCCGCACTCGGACTCGAACTTGCTGTCCGACCGGTAGAGCGCCGCGCCGCACTGACGGCAGACGTAGGTGCCCGCCTCGAACGTGTTCCAGTATTGACCGGTGAAGGCGCGTTCGGTCCCCTTGTCGCGGATGATCCGCCGCTCCGCGTCGGTCAGCGGCGGCATGGCGGTGTTCTGAGAAGATTCGGAATCGGATTTCATGGGAGTCAAGACCTCGCTATTTCCATGACGTGATATTCTGTTTCTTGTGATGCCGGAGTAACATAAAGCGAGTGGATATAAAATGAAGAGAGACCATAGAAGCACCCAAATGAACATCATTCCCACCAACTCTCTGGGGGAAACTCGGTCAAGAAGTCCACGTGAAATCTTGCCAGAGGATCTCGTTGGTTCGCCATCAGAAGATATCGATGGGTTCAGAGTTTCTGGATCGTCCTCCCGTAACAATTCAAGGGAATCAAAGAGATTGACTTCGGGTTTTTCCTCTTCGGGTCCAAATCGTACGAGAAATGAATCTCCGGACTCCACGAAAGATGAGACGATTTGAGCGATCTGTCCACGATGAGGACCCGACAGAATCTGAACGGTATCTCCAACCGAGAAAGGTCCCCCATTCACAAAAATTCGAATCTGCCTTACGGGAAAGAAGAGTACAGCCGGATAGAACATGAGACAGAGAGAGAATATGATCGAAAATATAAGCCCAAAGAACAGCGCAAAAGCTATTGCGGCCACAAACCGTCCGGGAGAACCCCAATCAGGGGCAATACCCGAGAATGGCACTCCCCACACGACCAATCCGGAAAAGGACAACGGACAGATCAGGGCACTCGCCATCCAGACTTTTGGAAACCAGGAGTCCCAGCGTTTGATATCCTTGGCGAAAAAAATTTGCAGTCGCGTCGGTTTTTGCATCCTATTTATCCTTGAGGAAACGAATCTCTTCGAGGGATGTATTCCGGATCTCCTTCATTCCCCTTGTCGCGGATGATCCGCCGCTCCGCGTCGGTCAGCGGCGGCATGGCGGTGTTCTGAGAAGACTCGGAATCGGGTTTCATGGGAGTTTGTACCTCGCTTTGGTTCGGGGTTATTTCAAGAGTTTGCACAGTGTGCTTAACGCAATAAACTCCGGCCAGAACCAGGAACACTAGCACAACAAGATAATGGCAGATGATCAAGAGTATTCGTGTGAGAAGTTTCTTTCGAAGGGAAAAGTAGTCTGGCATTGGAAGGGTCTCCAATGTTTTACCGCAAGAAGAGACGGGTGCAGGTTCTGGATTTTCTTCATGAAATAGCTCAATGTCAGAGAATATATCCTTGCACTCTTTTTCTTCCTCGGGTCCCAGTCGTACCCGAAAGGCGGATTCTCGCCACGGCGAATAAATCTGTGTTACTCGTCCGCGGTGTGGACCGACCAAAATTTGAACCGTGTCCCCAACCTTGAACGGACCTCCATTTATACGAACACAGATATCGTAGATAGGAGAAGAACGGATGCACACATCGATAGAAAACAAGATCCCAACAATGAAACCAAAAATCAGAGCGAAAACAATTGCAATGGCGAATCCCCCGCCGGTCCCCCAATCAGGTGCGATGATTGAGAGGGGGGGAATTCCCCAGATGGCGCCCCCCATAAATAAGACCGGCCAGACGATGAGACTCGTGAGCCAGATACCCGAGAACCACCAACGGGCGAAGAAGATTTGCAGTCGCGTGGGTTTCCGCATGATCTCGGCCTCGAGGGTGGGGGGATTGGGTTCCCTGTCCCTTTGACGGGAAGTCCCACCGCGCCTGTTTATGTTTTCATTTTCGCATGGCTAGTTCCTGGGCCGCAAGGTCATTCAGACCTAAATAAAATCCACGCAGGTTGAAGGCGGGCGAGGTCGGAGGATCTGCGGGTTTCAAACCCGCCCCCCCACACGGCCCCTCCGTTTCTCCGCTTCCGGCCCTCCTCTCCAGGATTGACAGTTTCCCCCGCCATCTGTTACAGTCTTCTTGTCTTGGTAAATCGCGAAGGGGTGTTTCTCGAAATCTTCAAATCTTTCGAGACCGGAAAGAATTACTTCCCTGTCTTTCCTTCACCTCATTCCCGATTTCGACCAGGCGACAAGGGGCGGGCGGGAGCGCCGAACGAGATCCCCGAAGATTTCAATCGAGGAAAGGAACCTTTCACCATGAAGCGCCGAGATCTGCTGAAAGCCACACTGGCCACCGGCCTGACCGTCGGGTTGGGTCTGAGCACCGGATGCGGAGACAAGACCCCGCCGCCGAAGACCGAACCGAAGAAGGCCGGCGAGACGAAACCGGAGGACAAGAAGGGGACGGAAGAGAAAAAGGGCGCCGCCACCGCCATCCCCGAAACCACGCTGAAAAACCTCCAGACCGCCTTCAACGGCGAATCGAACGCCAAAGCCCGGTATGAGGCGTTCGCCAAGAAGGCCGACGAGGAAGGCTACGGCCAGGTGGCCAGCCTGTTCCGGGCCGCCGCCATGGCCGAAGGGGTCCATGCCGCCGGTTATGAAAAACTGATCGTTTCGGCCGGCGCCACCGCCCAGGCCGACATCAAGCCCCCCGAAGTGAAATCCACCAAGGAAAACCTCGAAGCGGCCGTTGCGGGCGAGACCGAAGAGAAAGAAAAGATGTACCCGGGCTTTGTCGCCCAGGCCAAGACCGACAAGGCGGACATGCCCGAACTCCTCTTCTCGCACGCTCTGGCGATCGAGACGGAACACGCCAAGTTCTACCAGTCGGCCCTGGGCGACCTCGAAAACTGGAAAGCCGGCAAGAAGGAATTCCTGGTCTGCGAACGCTGCGGGTACACGGCCCTCTGGACCGAACTGGACAAATGCCCGATCTGCTCCGAACCGAAAAAGGGCCTGATCAAGGTCTCCTGATTCGATCCGGGTTCGCAATTCCGATTCCCGCTCCACAGAACGTCGGCAAGGCAAGGGTTCTCCACCCGGTCTGCGGGTGGAGAACCCTCGAATAGAGGAAACAGGACATGACCCTTCGCGCGCGCTTCCTGGTGGGAAGCCTGTGGCTCTTCGTCTTCGCGGCCGCCACGGGCTTCTGGTACTGGCACACGGTCCTGCATGGGGCGGGCGGGGACCAGTTGAACATGGGCCGGGCCGCCCGCTGGATCGCCTGGGGCAACTTGGCCGGGTTGTACGCGGCCACCGGCGCCCTGTTCCAACTCCTCCTCATCAGCCGTGCCCGCTGGCTCGAGCGCCCGGCTGGACTCGACCGCCTGACCAACCTCCATATATGGAATGGGCGCCTGGCCATCACCGCCCTGGTGGTCCATGTGTTTCTGGTCACGCAGGGTCACGCCCTGACCGAGATCCCGCCCCTGGGGTTCGTGGAACAGATCCGGGTCTTCCTGAGCGACTGGGACGACCTCCAACTGGCCCTGGTCGCCGCCGTTCTGCTGCTGATTGTGGGGGCCGTTTCGTTCCCGTTTGTCCGTCCCCGGCTGAAGTACGAGATCTGGTACACCCTCCACCTGGTCACCTACGCCGCCATCGCGCTGGCGTTCTTCCACCAGATCCGCTACGGCAACGGCCTGACCCGCGACATCGCCCCCGCGGTGTTCCGGGGGTACTGGTACGGCCTGTACGCCTGCGCGTTCGGCCTGCTTCTGTTCTACCGGGTGGGGGTGCCCCTGTATCGGTTCGTCCGACACGGTTTCACCGTTCAAAGTGTGACGGCGGAGAACGAGGAAGTAACGTCCATCTCGATTCAGGGACGCGACCTGAACACCCTCCCCACCCGCGCGGGACAGTTCGTTTTTGTCCGGTTTCTCGCGCGCGGATTCTGGTGGGAGAAACACCCCTTCTCGTTGTCGAACTATCTGGACGGGAAACAGTTGCGATTGACGATCAAGAAGATCGGAGACTTTACGTCGGCTATCCCCAGTCTCCCGGTGGGAACGCGGGTCCTGGTGGATGGACCGTATGGAGCCCTGACGGCGGATCGGGCGACGCAACCGAAGATTCTGCTGATCGCCGGGGGGATCGGCATCACGCCCCTGCGGGTCCTGCTGGAAGCCTTCGCCCTGGAGGGACGCGACATCATCCTGCTCTATGCGAACCGGAACGAGAAGCGGATCGTCTTTCTGGAGGAACTGGCCCGGCTCGCCGGACAACACCCGCAGCCGAAAGTCCACGTGATCGTCAGCCACCCGGAGGCGTGGCCGGGCGAACGGGGGACCGTGGACGAAGAGAAACTGCGCCGCCTGGTCCCCGACCTGGCGCAGCGCGAAGTGTTTCTCTGCGGCCC
>DAOPYU010000103.1:7493-11889 GCA_035353095.1 Candidatus Sumerlaeota bacterium
AACTGCGCCGCCTGGTCCCCGACCTGGCGCAGCGCGAAGTGTTTCTCTGCGGCCCACCCCCCATGATGGATCAGGTGCGCAGAACCCTCCGGACACTCGGTGTCCCCGGAAGTCATATCCATTTCGAGCGGTTCCGGTTGTGATCCGGCGGCAACCAGCCAGCCGTTTCAATCTCAGATCATCCCGAAAACCGCATGGGAGAGCGGGCGTCTCGCCCGCCTGAAAGAAAACCGGAATCATGGGAGGGAGGGCGTCTCGCCCGCCTGAAAGAAAACCGGAATAGAGGCGCTCAACCGCGGTTTTCAGGATGAATCTTTTGTTCGGGCGGTATGGGGCAACAAAGGTTTTAACTCTGTCCCCTTGGGGGTGAGACTTTATCTGACCACGCCAATCAGGAGATTGGCGGTCCCGGGAACCGCTTTCTCCCCCTGAAACTGGCCTCCCTGGGAGGGCGGGCGTCTCGCCCGCCTGAAAGAAAAACCGGAATAGAGGCGCTCAACTGCGGTTTTCGGGATTATCCAATGTAAATCGTGTTTTCCGGCGTCCGGGCCAGCGGCAGGCGCATTTCCGCGCACAGCCCCCCATCGTTTTCCAGCGGCGTGATCGTCAGGGTCCCCCGATGGTCTTTCACCACCCCGTTGGCGATGCTGAAATTCAGGCGATCCAGCGCGTAGGGACCTTCCGAACCATCGAAGGGGTTCAGAAATCCTCGCAACTCCGCGGAGGGAATGGAGTGCCCGTTGTCCACCAACCGTACCACCATCTCCTCTTCGCCGCGCTCCACCTCGATACGCAGGTAGGGCGCGCGCCCCCCGTCGCACGAACCCGGAACACGGTTCAGCAGCGATAGAAACGCCTGGACCAGCCGCTCGCGATCCACCCCCAACCGATAATCCTCGGTCCGGGCCGGGTACACGCGTTCCACCTGCACTCCGCGTTCACGGAACAGGGACCCCATCATGGACAAGGTCGAATCTATGACATCGCGAATGTCGTGCAACTCGATGTGCAGCATGTCGCGCATAACCTGCGCCTTGAGGTTGTCCACAATCCGCCGGATATCGTTCGAGGCCGACTCGATGATTCGCACCTTGTCGAGCGTCTTGTCGCCCGGCTGAAACTGCATGGCCAGCATCTGCGAGTAACCGATAATCGGCACCAGTTTGTTGTTCACCGCGTGCGCCAGTCCCCGCATCATGGCGGCCGTCACCGCCAGTTTGCCCGCTTCCATCAGGCTGCTCTGCGCTTTGTTGAGACTGTCGAGGGCTTCGGCCAGTTGGGTGTTCTTTTTCTGGATACTCTCGAGCAGCGCCTGCTTCTCGATCGCCAGACCGCAGACGTTCGAGAACACCTCGAGCAGCGGCACACTGTGGGGCAGGAAACTGGTCCCGTCCTCTGCCGCCGCCACCACGACCAGCCCCAGCGCCTCGCGCCGCCCTACGATGGGCGCCAGCACGCCTTCGCGGCACCCCAGCGCCTCGAGCAGGGGCGAATCGGCCACCCGGCCATCGCCACTCGACGCGCTGAACAGACGCGCCTGCTGGCTGGCCAGACACTCCCCCTCGAAGGACTGGCGGATCAGTGGCATCTGCTCGATGCGCGAGCGCGTTTCCGTACTGAAACCCTGCGAGGCCGCCACACTCAGCGCCCGGCGCCCCTCCGTATCCGCGCCGATCAGCACCAGCATCCCACTGGGCGACTTGAGCGAGCGCATGATCCCCTCGAGCGTGGTTTCGTAAATCGTCTCCGTAAAGTCAGCCTGAAGGACATTCGACGTGATCGTGTTCAGATAGGAAAGAAAGAGCAGCTCACGCCCCATATGCTGCTGTACGGCCCACAGGACATCCACCTCGGCGCCCGGCGAAGCCCCTTCCTCCGTCAACACCGCCAGCAGTTTCGTATCGGCCAACAGTTTCTGGATCTGGGGAGGCAGATTTTCAACCCGCAACCCGCCTCCCTGTTGAAGAAGCCGGTTGTAGAACTCCACCAGCAGCCCCAGACCGGAACTGCACATGAACCGGGCCCTGGAAAAATCCACCAGAAAGAACCGGCCCCCCTCCCCCATCAACCGCTGAAAACGGGGCCGCAACAGCTCCACCCGCCCGGCGTCGAGATCCCCCTCGAGCAAAATGCGGATCGTGTCGTTCGATTCCCAGGTCTCGATCATACCCGCTCTCCTCAGTGCATGTGCTTGCGGCGATAGTCCTCATCCGGGAAAGGCGCAAAGGTTTCGCAGATTTCACACAGCCGAGAGACGGTTCGTTCGCCCACTTTTCGAATCAGTTCGTCCAGCGACAGGTTGGTGGTCACCACAACCGGTTTGCCCGACTCATACCGCCTGTTCACAATCAGATAGAGGCGGTCGTTGACCCACTCGCTCGTTTTCTCGGCGCCCAAGTCATCAAGCACCAGCAGATCGGGCGCGTTGACTTCCTCGAGCAGGTCCGACTCACTGGCCTCCGTCGCGTCGCCGTAGGTCGAGCGGATGTCGCTGAGCAGGTCCACCATGTTGTAATAAAGGCCGGTATAGCCCTTTTGAATCACCTCTCGCAGGATCGCGATGGCGATATGCGTCTTGCCACAACCCACCACGCCTTCGATCAACAATCCCCGCGGCGGGCCGGCATTGAAGTTGAAACTCGACACAAAGGCCTCGGCGGCCTGCAAGACGAGTTTGCGCTTCGCGTGGCGTTCGGTCTTGTAACTTTCGAACGATTTGCTCTGAAAACGCACGGGAATGCGCGCCGCCTCGAGACGCCGCTGCGCCATGAACTCGCGCTGCCACTCGGGCGTCAGGTCCGGGGGAACCTCGGCGACAGGGATACTTTGCGCCCGCGGGACGCTCCGGCTAATGAGAGGTGACTTCTTTGCGATCATGGCGCCTCGAGACTCGATACAATTCTTTGACGACCCACCCCAGACTTCTTATATCATTTTTCTGCGCCCGGGCAAATGTCTTTTCCACCTCCTGGCGACTGAAACGCTGGCACAGCAGGCGCAGCTCGTCCAGGATAAACGTGTTCATCTTGAACCCCACCACATTAAAATACAGGTCTATCACCCGTTCCAGGTCGCGTTTGTTCCCCGCTTCGCCGCGCGCCGCGCCCGCCTCGGTCTCCTCGAGCGCGCTCGAATAACGCAACCGGACCTCATTCCCCAACGCATTGAAGGGAAACTGCTCCCGGACCTCGGCGGAAGAACGCGGCGTGGGCAGGGGCACCTTGACCTCGACCAGCGCCATCTCCTCCGGGTGCTCGGGCAGAAAAAGCGCCACACACTTCTTGCGGCGCAACCCCTCGAGGGTCCGCATCACCGCCTCCGCCTCGAGGCCGCACCAGGCGGCCAGATCCTGCGGCGTCACCTCGACCGTGGCGGGGCGCGCGTTGCGCGCACAGTCCAGTTCCACCACCGTCTTGAACACCAGCCAGGCCGAACGGTTCACCTGCTGGTTGAGCCAGTCGGGCAGGCCGCTGTAGGCCAGCCAGAGCGGCGAGGACGCCATCGGCTCGGAAACCGGCGCCGCCCCGGTTCCCGACATCGGAGTGCTCAGCGACTCGAACCCCGCCATGCGACACAACCCCTTCCTTGTCAAACCCCAACAAAGAAGGGCGGGCGAGACGCCCGCCCTTCATGAGAGACCCTTGCATATAACCGCGCCGGAGAGGACGAACACAGAGGGGGGGCTCCTCCACACGGAAAACCCTTTTCACGGGCGGGACGCCCGTGCCACCTCTTGCCCACCCCCCCCTGCCCGTCCCGGCCTACTGGTTCATCACCTCGAGGAATTCCTTGTTGGATTCCGTCTTGCGCAGGCGCTCGAGCAGGAACTCCATCGCCTCGACCGTGTTCAGCTCGTTCAGAATCCGGCGCAACAGGAACACGCGCTGGAGGATGTCGTTGCCGAGCAGCAATTCCTCTTTACGCGTCCCGGAAAGCTGGATGTCGATCGCCGGGTAGATACGGCGGTCGGCCAGCTTGCGGTCCAGGTGACACTCCATGTTACCCGTGCCCTTGAACTCCTCGAAGATCACGTCGTCCATGCGCGAGCCGGTGTCGATGAGCGCCGTCGCCAGAATTGTCAGGCTGCCGCCCTCCTCGATGTTACGCGCCGCGCCGAAGAACCGCTTGGGCTTGTGCAGCGCGTTCGAGTCAATACCACCCGAGAGCACCTTGCCCGACGGGGGCGCGATGGTGTTGTAGGCGCGCGCCAGACGCGTGATCGAGTCGAGCAGAATCACCACGTCGTGGCCGTACTCGACCAGACGCTTCGCCTTCTCGATCACCATTTCGGCCACCTGCACGTGCCGTTCCGGCGGTTCGTCGAACGTCGAGGAAATCACTTCGGCGTCCACCGAGCGCGCCATGTCGGTCACTTCCTCGGGACGCTCGTCAATCA
>DAOPYU010000104.1:0-1476 GCA_035353095.1 Candidatus Sumerlaeota bacterium
CTGCCCTGTCTGGACGACCGCGCCAAACGGTTTTGCGGCAAGGCCTACATGGACCACCGCGAACTGCTGGCCGACAAGAATGTGGACGTGGTGTGTGTGGCCACGCCGGACCACCAACACGGTCCCCAGGCCATTGATGCCATCAAGGCGGGTAAAGATGTCTATTGCGAAAAACCGGTGACCCACTGGAGCCAGTTTGAGGTCACGAAGAAACTGGCTAAAACGGTAGCGGAATCCGACCGCGTCTTCCAACTCGGAACCCAGGCGATGTCGGATGGGTTGTGGGCCAGGATGCGCGAACTGGTCAAGGCGGGCATGATCGGACAGCCCATCCACGCCGAAGCAGGATTCTTCCGCGTGGGCGACTGGGGCGAACGGGGTATGCCGATTGACGACCCGAACGCCAAACCGGGCGCGGATCTGAACTGGGAAGCCTTTCTGGGGGATCGGCCCAAACGCGATTTCGACGTGAGTCGTTTCTTCCGCTGGCGCATGTATGAGGATTACGCCGGGGGGCCGGTCACCGATCTTTATCCGCACTCGCTGACTCCCGTTTTCTCCGCTTTGGGAGTCGGGATGCCGTCCAGAGTGGTGGCCGCGGGGGGCAAGTACCGTTACGAGGAACGCGAAGTGCCCGACACGTTCCATATGCTGATTGATTTTCCCGAGAAACTCACCGTCACCATGATGGGGACCCAGGCGAACGATTACGCCACCACGGGACAGCGGGGTGCCGGTTCGCGCGTGCCCGTGATTCGGGGCTGGGAGGGGTCGCTCTTCCTGGATCAGAAGACGAACAAGGTGCAGTTCGTTCCCATCGAAGGGGGAGAAAAGAAGAGTGAGAGTTTCCCCATCGAATATGGGGAAGACATGGCGGGCTACTGGGTCAAGTTCCTGGAATGTGTCCGGAAACGCCAGAAGGACACGCTCAGCCCGATGGATCTGGCGTTCAAGGTCCAGACCGCCTGCCAGATGGGCATGTTGGCCCTGCGCGAGGGCAAAGTGGCCCGGTATGACGCCAAGGCGGAAACGATTGTCCTGTAGGTCGTCGTTCCTGGATTGTTGAGAATGTGGATATTTCCCGGTGGCCGGATTCCGGCCATCGGGAAATTGTGTTCTGGAGGGACTGTCTCTCTGAACGATCGAACAAGTGTTGGCGTTGGCAGAACGAACGACGCATAATGGAGGAGTTATGAACACGATTTCGTGCGGGGAAGTGTGCCTTGTTTTTCTCGGGGCGTTGGGGATTCAGGAAGAAAGGAGAAACAGAGTCATGACTGGATCTGCAAAAGCGCATATCTGTCAGGAATGTGGCAGTCATCACACCGTGTTTATCCATCAGATTTCCTATGATCGTTGTTCCGAGTGCGGCCAATTGTTTACCTCTTCGGTTGAGCAGGAAAACTGTCCGTTCTGCAGGAGCCGTCGCCTGGAACATGAGGCGGGGCTTGTGGGACCGTTGTGGATGTGCCTGGA
>DAOPYU010000104.1:1576-11870 GCA_035353095.1 Candidatus Sumerlaeota bacterium
GGCGGATAAATTTTTCCTGTCCGGAGGGATAAAACCCTTGACGGGTTTGAACAGATGTTCAATACTTCTGTTCAGAACAGTTGTTCTGAACAAAGGTTCAGGCTGGAGGCGTTCCATGAAAGAAAACAGTCCCGAGGCGCGCGAGCGAATCCTGGAGGCGGCGGGGAAGGTTTTCAGCGAGCGGGGATTCAAGGCGGCGACCGTGCGGGAGATCTGCCGTCAGGCGGGGGTCGGGCTGGGGTCCGTCAATTACTACTTCCGCGACAAGGATGGGTTGTACCTGGCCGTACTGGAGGGGCTTTTGTCCCGGCGTTTCGAGCGGTTCCCGTTAGACGATTGTCTGGATGCGAGCCTGACCCCTCGTCAGAGGCTCCGGATGTTCGTCTATTATTTTCTCCAGCGTCTGGGAGGGGGGGAGAGCGCGGTGGATGGGCGAGGACGTCTTCTGGCGCGTGAAATTGCCGAACCGTCGCCCGTGATGGATCAGTTGATCGAACGGTTTATCCACCCTCAGAAAGAGATGCTGCTTTCGGTTGTCCGGGATCTCTTGGGTCCGGCGGCCACGCCCCGGAACGTACATTTCTGCGCATTGAGCGTGGCGGGGCAGTGCCTGCACTATTTCTACGCGCGTCCCATCATTTCTCGTCTGGGCATGGTGCTCACTCCCGGAGAACAGACGCTTGAGGAAATCGCCGACCACATCACCCGGTTTTCGCTGGGAGGGCTCGAGCGGGTCCGAAAAGGAGGCGCCGTCACATGAAAAAGCGAATACTGCCCATTCTGTTTCTGCTTCTTCTCGGAGGAGGAGGGTACTGGGGCTATAACAGGTTTCGGGAACAGGTTGACTCCGATACGCTGAATGTTTCCGGCAATATCGAGGTAACCGACGCACAGATCAGTTTCCGGATTGCCGGGCGGATGACCGAGCGTCTGGTGGACGAGGGCCAGAGCGTTCGGGCCGGTCAGGTGGTGGCGCGTCTGGACCGCACGGACCAGGAACTGGTTGTCAGTCAAGCGGAAGCCAATGTGGCTTTTGCCAAAGCCTCGCTGGCGGAACTTGAGGCGGGCAGCCGGCCCGAGGAGATCGCCCGGGCTCAGGCCCAGGTCGAACAGGCGCGTTTCAGTCTGGCCGAACTCGAGAATGGAAGCCGGGTTCAGGAAGTGGCCGACGCCCGGGCGGAACTGGAGCGGGCCGAGTATGCGGCCAAAACGGCGCAGGCGCAACTCGACCAGGCCCGGAGTGACGAAGCCCGCTTCGCCGCCATGGTGAAGTCGGGGGTGGTCAGTCACCGAGAGTACGAGGTGTACCATACGGGGGCGCAGACGGCCCGAAGCACCTGGGAGGCGGCCCTGGCGTCGGCCAAACGGGCCCGCGAGCAGCTCAGCCTGCGTGAGGAAGGGCCCCGGCAGGAGGCGATCCGTCAGGCGCGCGCGGCGCTCGAGCAGGCGCAACAACAGTTCGATCTGGTCAAGGCGGGCCCCCGCAAGGAAACCATCGAGCAGGCCCGTGCCAAACTCGAAGTGGCCGGGAAGACCCTGTCGCAGGCGCGCCAGCAGCTCGAGTACACGCAGGTGACCGTACCGTTCGACAGTGTCGTACTCAGCAAGTCGGCTGAGCCGGGTGAGTATCTCAACCCCGGTTCGCCGGTGGTGACGGTGGGCGATCTGGAGCATGTCTGGCTGCGGGCGTATGTCAGCGAGACGGACCTGGGGAAGATCCGGTTGGGAGACCCGGCGGAGGTGACCACGGACTCGTATCCTGGTAAGACCTATCACGGAAAGATCAGTTTCATCAGCAGTCAGGCGGAGTTCACGCCCAAGTCGGTCCAGACGTTCGAGGAACGGGTCAAACTGATGTTCCGCATCAAGATTGATCTGGAGAATCCGAATGGCGAACTCAAACCCGGTATGCCGGCGGACGGTCATCTGAAATTGAATCGGTGAACTCATGGACGGATCGGAATACACGCTGATCGCCGAGGGGTTGACCCGGAACTTCGGGCCGCTGGTGGCGGTGGACAACCTCAGTTTCCAGGTCCGTCGGGGTGAAGTTTTCGGGCTGGTCGGACCGGACGGAGCGGGGAAGTCCACGACCCTGCGCATGCTGGCGAGTATCCTCGATCCTGCGAGCGGTTCGGCCCGGGTGACGGGGTTCGATACGCAGACTCAAGGCGATCGGGTCAAGGAAAGCCTGGCCTACATGAGTCAGCGCTTTGGTCTCTATCCCGATCTGACCGTTCAGGAAAATGTCCACTTTTACGCGGACCTCTACGGACTCTCCCGGCGCGAACGCGACCGGCGTCTGAATGAACTCCTCGATTTCAGTTACATGCGTCCCTTCCGAAACCGTCTGGCTGCGAAATTGTCGGGCGGCATGAAGCAGAAACTCCAGTTGATCTGCGCCCTGATCCACACGCCGCAGGTGCTTCTGCTCGATGAACCGACCAACGGGGTGGACCCGGTGAGCCGCCGCGACTTCTGGCGCATTCTCTATCAGTTGCTGAAACAGAATGTGACGATTCTGGTTTCGACCTCCTATCTCGACGAGGCGGAACGGTGCAACCGGGTCGGATTTCTCGACCATGGACGGCTTTTGAATGTGGGGTCTCCCGCGGAGCTCAAGCGCCTGATGCCGGGCCGGATTCTGGGCATTCAGAGTTCGCAACCCCGCAATGCCTGCAAACTGCTGGAGCGGCATGTGGCGTGTGAGTCGTCCGCTGTTTTCGGGGACAGTGTCCACCTGGTCTGCCGCGACCTGGAGACCGCTCTGGGGAAAGCCCGGGAGGTACTGGATGACGCCCGGGTGCCCTATGGCCATGTCGGCGAGGAAAAGGCCACTCTCGAGGATGTGTTTGTCAGTCTGTTGGGTAAATCTCAGGAGGTCGCGCTGGAACCGGGGGAGGCCCTTTCGGCAGGGGAGGTGCTTCACGCGTCGCATTGCAAAAACGGTTCGGACCTGGCTGTTCGAGTGAAGGACCTGAGCCGCCATTTCGGGGATTTTGTCGCAGTCAACCGGCTCAGTTTCGAGGTCCCGCAAGGGCAGATCTTCGGATTTCTGGGGCCGAACGGCGCGGGCAAGAGTACGACAATCCGGATGCTGTGTGGGCTTCTGACGCCCAATGGCGGTGAAGGGACGGTCGGCGGATTCGACGTCCGGACTCAGGCTGAAGAGATCAAGCGCAACATCGGGTACATGAGTCAGAAGTTTTCGCTTTACGACGATTTGACGGTCGAGGAAAACCTCAACTTTTTTGGGGGTATTTATGGGTTGAAAGGGGAGCGTCTGCGGGAACGCAAGGACTGGGCGGTCGAGATGGCCGGACTGAAGGATTTGCGCGACCGGCGGACGGGAGTCCTCAGTGGCGGGTGGAAACAGCGGCTGGCGCTGGCCAGCTCGATCCTCCACGATCCTCCGATTCTGTTTCTCGATGAACCGACCAGCGGGGTGGACCCGATCAGCCGACGCCGGTTCTGGGATCTCATCTATGACATGTCTGACCGGGGGTTGACGGTCTTTGTCAGTACCCACTACATGGAAGAGGCGGAGTATTGCGACCGTCTCGCGCTCATTTACCGCGCCAATATGATCGCCATCGGCACGCCGCAGGAATTGAAGACACAGTACAATCGTGACGCGATCCTGAGCATTCAGTGCCCCCGGCCCCAGGATGTTCTGGACGCTGTGGCTCGGGTTGCGGAGGTTCGGGAAGTGGCCCTCTTTGGCGCGGGTCTGCACGCGGTGGTGGGGAATCCCGTGGTTGCGGAAGTGGCCATTCGAGCCGAGTTGGAGCGCGCCGGCGCCGAGTTCGAACGCATCGAAAAGGTGGCTCCGAGTATGGAGGACACCTTCGTTTCCCTGATCGAGGAAGTGGACCGGCGCGAGGCCGTCGCGAACGGGGAACGGGGATGAGAAGGGGGACACCATGATCAAGTTCCAACGTCTCAAGGCCGTGGCTCACAAGGAGGCTCTCCACATCCTGCGCGACTGGCGCAGTCTGCTGCTGGCGCTGGCCATTCCGATGTTTCTCCTTCTGCTGTTTGGCTATGCGCTCAATACGGACCTTAATCATGTGCCCACGGTGGTGTGGGACCAGTCGAATACACCGGAGAGCCGGGATTTGGTCGGTCTGTTTGCGGGGTCGCCTTCCTTCCTGATCCGGGGACATGTCGAAAACTACCGCGACTTGCAGCAGACGCTCGACACGGGCCGGGCCATGGTGGCTCTGGTGATCCCGCGCGACTTTGCCGGGCGGATCGCGGCAGACAAGCCCGTCAGCCTTCAGGTACTGGTGGACGGCAGCGACTCGAAGCGGGCGCGTCTGGCGTTGGGTTATGCCACCAGCATCGGTCAACTCTACAACCAGAAAGTCAACGCACGACGTGTCGAATCGCGGGGGATGAGCGAGCTGGTGACCCCGGCCGAACTGGACACCCGCGTCTGGTACAATCCCGATCTGCGGGGCCCCAATGTCATCATTCCGGGGATCATTGCGATCGTGATGGTGGTGATTGCCGCCATGCTGACCAGTGTTACCGTGGCGCGCGAGTGGGAAATGGGGACCATGGAGCAGTTGATCAGTACGCCGATCCGAGTACCGGAACTTGTTCTGGGCAAGGTGGTCCCCTATTTTGTCATCGGCATGACCGATGTCGCGATTGCGGTGGTCATGGGCAAGTGGTTGTTTCATGTGCCGTTGCGCGGCAGTGTGGTTCTGCTTTTCGTGCTGGCGGCCATCTTCCTCACCGGCGCGCTCTTTTTCGGTCTGACGCTCAGCATCGTTCTGCGGGTTCAGATGATCGCCAATCAGATTTCACTGGTGGCCAGTTATATGCCGACGCTGATGCTGAGCGGGTTTTCCTTCGCCATCGCCAACATGCCCGAACCGATCCGGATTCTGACCTACCTGGTTCCCGGGCGGTATTTCATCACGATTCTGCGAGGGATCTACCTGAAGGGGGTGGGGCTCGAGGTACTCTGGAGCAGTGTGTTGTTTCTGGTTCTTTTCGCGGTCATTATGGTTACGGCTGCCCACAAGAAAATGCGTTTGAAACTGGAATAACAGCTGACCGGCACAAGCCGAATTCCAGAAACAAAGGAAACCCGTCATGATCGAACGTATCCGGCAGATGCTCATCAAGGAATTCCTCCAGATGTTTCGGGACCCCCGCATGCGGATGGTCGTTTTTGCCATGCCGGTGGTCCAGATGCTGATTTTCGCCTTTGCGCTCACCACCGATGTCACCCACATCTCGCTGGCGGTTCTCGATGATGACAACACCCCCGCCTCTCGCGAACTGGTGAACGAGTTTACGTCAAGCGACCATTTTCAGATTTGCCGGTATCTGAAGACGCCCGCCGAGGTTCGCCGGACGTTGGATCGGGGATTGGCCCGGTCGGTCCTGCATATTCAGGCGGGCTTCGAGAACGACTTGCAGGGAGACCGCACCGCCCACGCGCAATTCCTGTCGGACGGCGCAGAAAGTACCGATGGCGCGATTGTTGTCGGGTACGCGAATTTTATCATGGAGCAGTACGTGGCGCGCAAACAGCGTGAGAAACTCGACGCCCATCCCATTCCGGGGCTGGCGGCCAGCCCGGTCAGTGTCGAGACGCGCGCCTGGTACAATCCGAACCTGGAGAGCAAACACTACTTTGTGCCGGGTCTCATTGCCGTCATGTTGATGGTGGTCAGTCTGCTCCTGACGAGTCTGGCGATTGTGGCGGAGAAGGAAATTGGCACCATCGAGCAGATCATGGTCACGCCGATCCACCGGCTGGAGTTTATTCTCGGCAAGACGATTCCTTATCTGATCACCGGTTATATCACTCTGACGATCATGCTGGGATTGGCGCTGGTCATTTTCGATGTTCGGGTCACCGGCAGCTGGTTCCTGCTTTATGTCATGGCGGGGGTCTATATTGTCGGCAATCTGGGGTTGGCGTTGACCATCAGCGTGAGCGCTTCGACGCGGCCCCAGGCGTTGCTCACCGCCTTCTTCCTGCTCATGCCCGGCGTGTTGCTCAGCGGGTTCATGTTCCCGCTCGACAATATGCCCACGATCGTCAGGTATGCCACCGTCCTCAACCCCATGCGCTGGTTTCTGGAAATTCTGCGCGACGTGACACTCAAGGGGAGCGGGGTGGAAACGCTCTGGCCCGCGATGCTGGCTCAGACCGTTCTGGCCATTCTCTTCCTGACTCTGGCGGCCAGCCGGTTCCACAAGACGCTGGCATAGGGATTCACTCAGCGCGGCAGCGTTTCCGTCATCCGGCTCTGCAACCGCGTCAGAGTCTGTCCGAGCGCCTTGCTCAGCCCCTCCGCCACGGAAGCGGGCGATTTGTCTTTCAACGGAACAACCGACCGGGTGTTCTCGTGCAGGACAATCGAGACTGCATTCCCCGGTTTTTCCTCCACGAGGAGGAACTGCATTTCCAGGATGGCCTGGGGATTGCGCTTGTCGGAAAGATCCGCATACATCGCCGTGATGGAACTCTCAAGCACGTGGGTTGCGTCGAGTTCGCTGGCTCCGTCGAGAACCTTGGCGAACAGGCCGCTGGTTTCGAGCCACAGACGCGTTTCCTCGGCCAGCATGTTGGCCGGAGGGAGAAAATACTCGTTGTAGAAGTCCGAGTCCCATGCCACGGGAGAGAGGCGATAGACGAACCCCCGGTTGACGTACTGGGGCGAGATGCGGAATGGGCGCAGGTTCAACACGCGCGTGGCCGCGGGACCGGAGGGTTTCGTCGGTTGAGCCGGTGTGACGTCCAGCATGAAATAGTGTTTGTCGGGCGCCTGTGGTTTCGAGAAGATAAAACCCTTGCAGCCCGAAAGGGGGGTCAAACAGGCAAGACCGATCGCCCAGACGGTCAGGATATTTGCAACTCGGGTGGAGGCTTTCATGGGGATCACTCCAGTCTCTTTTGAGGTGGCGGTGTGCCGAACAGGGTCCCCGAGGGGTTCTGGCGGGCCGTCCGGCTCAGTTCTTTAATGTCTTCGCTGATGCGGCGCAGGTTTTCGAGCGTGGTCTCGATTCCCTGTTGCTGGTTCGAGATGATCTTGTCCAGCTGGCGCAGGGTATTTTTCAAGTGTTGGGCCGATTCCGGCAACGCTTCATTACCAAAGAACTGATCAATCTTCTGCGAGGCGGCGTTTACGCTGTCCGAGGCGTCGGTGAGCGATTTGGCCAGCGTGGCCATGTTTTTGTGCGCCTCCTCGATGAAGGCGCGCACATCGGTTACGGCGCCTCCGGCGTTGCTCATGACCCCTTCCAGGTTCTTCATGGTCTGCGTTGCGGACTGGGTGGCGGAACTCACGTTGTCGGCCGCCAAAGCCGCGCTCTGGAGGATTTTATCCACTTCCGGCCGCGTGAGCAGTTTGCGCAGTTCCTGCCCCGACGCTTCCCAGGCTAGGGTGACGCTGGTGACGTCGGTCCGCATCTGGGCCAGTGTGTCGTTCAGGGACACCTCGTTGAATTTCGTCAGCAGTTGCGCCACCTGCGCCATGATCTTGTCCAGGCTGTCCCCCCAGCGGGTGATGGTACTGGGGGCCGAGGGGATGTAATAATACCGGCTGGCATCCTGGTTCCACGTCATCTTGAGCGGTTCGATCGGCTGGTTCGTTTTCGCGTCGATCACATAATCCACCTCGAGGTAAAGCATGCCGGTGACCCCCTGGGGCGCCAGGCGGCAGCGCAGGCCTCGCTTTTCGATTTCGTTGGTCATAATGGCGCCCAGATCTTTGGGCAGATGGCCGCGAAACGTATCCGGGTAGAGCGTGAATCGCACCAGCGCATAGCGCGGATCGGTTTCCGGATTGCTTTGTTCGTAGTAGTTGTGGACGAACGAGATTTCCGTGACCTTGCCCACCTTGACGCCCCGGTAGCGCACGGAGGCTCCGACCTCGAGTCCCTGAACCGATTCGTCAATGAAGGTCTCGGCCCGGACCTGTTCCCGGAAAAGCGCGCCGGCGCCCCAGACCAACAAGGCGACGGTGAGGATGGTACAGCCCAGGATGACGAACATTCCGATCTTGAAGTAGTTGGGTTTTGCGCTCATGGGTCCATACGTCCGATGATTGTGATTTGTCTCTGGCGCGTGGCCGTTCCGGCCGTGTTTGACTCGCCCGAGGTTGATTCCTATGTCGTTCCCGCTTTTCGGTGGAAGAATTGCTGTACCCACGGGTCCGTATTGTGATCCCGAAGATCGAGGGGGGAACCGGTGGCGATGATCCCCTTTTTCCGCTTGTCGAGCATGATGACCCGGTCGGCGATGGCGAAGATACTCTGCAATTCATGGGTCACGATCACAAACGTGATGTCCAGGCTGCGTGCCAGGCGCAGGATCAGGACATCCAGTTCCGCCGAAGTGACCGGGTCCAACCCTGCCGAAGGCTCATCGAGAAAGATGATTTTCGGGTCCAGCGCCATGGCCCGCGCAATCGCCGCGCGCTTCTGCATGCCCCCGCTCAATTCGGATGGCATGTGTTTCGAGTACCCCTGAAGCCCCACCAGTTTCAATTTCATCAGGGCAATGGTGTCAATCGCGTTGTCGGGCAGGTGGGTGAACTCTTCCAGGGGCAGACGCACGTTTTCCAGCAGGGTCATGGACCCGAACAAGGCCCCGCTCTGGTACGCGACCCCGAAACGTTCATGCAGGTGTTGGAGTTCCGCAGGGTTCGCGTTGGCGATATCCACCCCTTCAATAAGGATATGGCCCGCCGCCGGCGTATAAAGGCCGATCATGTGCTTGAGCAGGGTGCTCTTGCCGCACCCCGATCCGCCCAGGATCACAAACACCTCGCCCCGGTACACCTCGAACGAGACATCGCGCATGATCACATCGTCGCCGTAGGCGGCCGTCAGGTTCTCGACACGGATGACTGTTTCGGGGCTCGGGCAAGCCGGGGAAAGCGAGGCGGAGGAAGTGGGCATGGGGTTTGACATGGAAGACTTGTCTCAGATACCCAGATAATAGTAAAGAACGGAAAAGAACGCATCGCTCAGGGCGATCAGGACGATGCCGCTCACCACGGCGCTGGTGGTCGAGGCGCCCACGGCGCTGGCCCCGCTCGAGGTTTGCAGGCCGCGCAGGCACCCGATTCCCGCCACCAGGAGGCCGAAGACGGTCGCCTTCACCAGCCCCCCCATCACGTCAATCAGGTCGGAGGCCTTGATCACCTCATTAAAATAGGCCACGATGGGTGTTCCCATCAAAATCAGAACGACGGCGCCCCCAAGTATTCCCAGCAGGTTCGACGCCAGGGTCAGCAGGGGGGTGATAAACGTAGCCGCCAGAACACGCGGCACCACGAGAAAACGCACGGGATTCAGCCCCATCGTCTTCAACGCGTTGATTTCCTCGTTGATCTGCATGGTGCCCAGTTCGGCGGCAAAGGCGGAGCCGGAACGGCCCGCCAGGATGATCGCCGTCATCAGCGGACCCAGTTCGCGCAACATGGACTTGGCGATCAGGTCCGCCACATAGATCTCCACGCCGAAAGAACGCAGAATGACGGCCGACTGGAAGGCCATGACCAGTCCCACGATGAAACCGATCAGCACAACCAGAGGCAGGGCGTTGGCGCCGGCCGTCTCGATCACCAGAAGTGTATCGCTCCATCGAACCCGTCGGGGGTGGCGGCAGGTGTTCCAGAGCGCGGAGGTCAATTCGCCTAGAAACGAGACCAGCTCGTGCGCGTCCTCAAGAAACGAGAGCGTGGCGCGTCCCGCTTCCTCAATGGCCGAATGTTCCCGCTTGGGCTGGTGACGCTCCTGCCGAAATTCACCCGGAACGAACTGATCGAAAACCCGCTGGTACGAATCGGCCAGATGGAGGATCACCATTTCGCCTCCCATCAGCAGCTGTCTCTTGCGCAGTTCGAACAACAGGCCGATGCCGGCGCCCGAGGCATCCACAACAACCCTCTTGCGGTTCGTTTTTTCGAGCAGGGTCATGGCCGGTGTCCACAATTCCGACACCGACGCGACATTGAGCTGCCCCGACAGCGCCAGAACAGCGCCTTCTTCCGCATCTTTACTTTGTAGCGTGAATTGGGCCGTTTGTTTCCTGTCGGACGGGGGAACAGAAGTGGAAGGAACAGAGGGCATGAAGGGCCTGTCTGAGGCGTTGAATAAAAGTCACCCCCTCACAATCTCGAGAGCAACCGGTACATTTTAACCAAGCCCGACATTTATTCGCAATGGGAAATCGCGGAAAAATCGCTCCAGAATTGAAAATCTCCGCGTTTTGCTGGGGCGGGAATAGTTGTTGACAGTTTTCAGGGGGGGTGGTTTA
>DAOPYU010000105.1:0-11721 GCA_035353095.1 Candidatus Sumerlaeota bacterium
TCGAGTCGGTCGAGACTGTGACGCGCTACCGTTACGACGCCGCCACCGGCGCGGTTGAAAAGTTCGAGACCCAGGCCGCCGTTCAGCGCGAGAAACCCACGGGTCAGACCGTCCGCCGCCTGCGCGACGGCGTGCGCTTCGACGACACCACGGGCAAGTTCCTCCGCCTCACGGTCGCGCCCACGGCTCCGGCGTCCGAGTCCGAGGGACTGGCCAAACTCCTCGCGCCCGCTCTGCGTGCCCGTTTCGCCGCCGCCCTACGGACCCAGGGCGCTCCGACCCCGGCCCGCGCGGTCTCGATGAACCTGAAGTGAGGTGACCCGAAGGACGAGAACGATACATAGCGACATAAATTATTGCGCATAAATGGAAGATGTCGTATTCTTGAACCAGGTTCAAGGAGGCGACCGATGCGCAAACTTCAGATTCAAGATGCCGAGATCATGAAAGCTGCCCTGCAACAGGAAATCGTCCGATCCGACGAATCGCGCTACGACAACCGCCTCCACGGGGTTCTGCTGGTGTGTTCGGGAAAGAGTTGCTACGAAGTGGCGCAACTGCTGGGCCACAGCCCACGTACCATTGAATACTGGGTCGAACGTTTCGAGCAAAGTGGATTCGCTGGACTTGAAGAAGGTGAGCGTCCGGGACGTCCTGCTTGCCTGGATGCAGCGAAGCGCCAGCAGATCGCACAAGACCTGCGTCAGTCGCCGCGTGAACTGGGCTATGACCAGAATCTTTGGGATGGCAAGATGCTCAGCCATCATCTGCTTGTCCGTTTCGGAGTACAGTTGGGCGTTCGCCAGTGCCAGCGCCTGTTTGGTTCTCTTGGTTTCCGACTTCGAAAACCCCGTCCGGTCATCGCCCAGTCTGACCCTGCAAGCCAGCAGGCATATAAAAAAACTACGCCGTCTGGCGCGAAGAAAGGGCATTGATCTGTGGTGCGAGGACGAATGCCACTTCCAGCAACACGGTTCACGTTGCGCCATGTGGGTTCCT
This sequence comes from Candidatus Sumerlaeota bacterium, assembly GCA_035353095.1. Taxonomy (GTDB): domain Bacteria; phylum Sumerlaeota; class Sumerlaeia; order UBA8349; family UBA8349; genus DAOPYU01. The sequence goes on from DAOPYU010000105.1 coordinate 1,000, forward strand.
CCCGAGGAGACCGACCCCGTACTGCTGCACGCACCCACGCGCCGGCAGGCAGCGGTTTTCGGAGCGGTCTGCCCCGCCGATGGGCGCCTGCTGGCAATGTCCTGCGATACGTTCAATGCCCAGACGTTCCAAGTTTTTCTGGCAAAACTTCTGCGTCGGCGCCGACGGGGATGCAAGATGGTGGTGATCGTGGACAACGCGCGTTGGCATCACGCGAAAGCAATCTCTCCCTGGCTGTATCAACATCGGCATGTTCTGCGGTTGGATTTCTTGCCCCCCTACAGTCCCGATCTGAATCCGGTCGAACGGGTATGGAAACTGACCCGACGATTGTGTACACACAACAGGTATTTCAAAACGCTGCAAGACCTGACCGAGGTCGTGCAGGAACAGTTCACAAAGTGGTTTCAGCCCAACCTCACAATTGCACCGATTATGCGCAATTATTTAAGACGTCATGTAGAGAACCACGAAACACACGAAAACTTCGGCCTGTTTTTTGTGCTTTTGTATGAAGGTAGTTTGAGCGGTTTTCGAGTGTTTCGAGTTTTTCGTGGTTGAAAATGCGGTTTTGATCTGATCGGACTGACCGGGGTATGCGTGTTTACCGCGCTCCCAAGTCGGCTTCCCCTTGACAGCGAAAGGATTTTTGCCCCATGCTGACCCCTGACACCCCCGCGCGCCGCGCCGTCGCCGGCCCGCTTCGCAACGCCCGACTCCTCCTCGCGTTCGGATTCGCGTTCATGCTCGGTTCGCATCTCACCGGTTTCTCCGCTCTGGCGCAAAGCCCAACTCCAACCGATCTGTTTGTTATCCGGAACAGTGCGGGCCACCCGACGGCGAAACTCAGAAGCGATGGGTATTGGCTGTTAGGGGGGAATCTTTATCCAAACGCCGGTACGATCTCGTTGGTTTCGAGTCGCAAGTACTGGTCGCTAAAAACCTCAGCGGGAGATGTTCTGCTTGCCATTGATTGCGAAACGGGGGATATGCGGGTTAAGGGGCTGGTCACTACAGGAGCGCCGGTTGTTCCGGGGACGGATTCGGTTGTGTTGGCCCGGACCGCTTCGGACGGTACCCCGGTAGCTGCGCTCACGCCCCCTGGAAATCTGGCCATTCCTGGGGAGGTCCTGCCGAAAGTCCTGGGGGTCGGTATCCCACCTTTTAACACAAGCGATACATGGCCTCCTTGGATTGACTGGAATAAGGTTATCAATGATGTATTTGTGGCAACCGGAGGCCTTCTCGATCCGGGTAAACAAGTGGTTGTTCCGGAACCGTTTGCTCAATGTCGCATCATGCTGGGTGCGCCGACGTCAGGACAGGCATTACACGATCTTTCTTTCCGGTACTGGCGGACTCCCTGGATCATGGATGGAACGGCGGAGAGTTACGACCTGCGTCTCGCTTCTCGATTTTGGGACTTTAACCCTTACGGAGTTAACTATCCCTCGACGATTGGCTACCTGATTGCTGGGCGCACAACCTCGGAAACAACCAGCCTGGCTGCCTGCGCTCCCGCAGAAATGGACTATTCCGTCATTCATGCGTCTTGGACAGATCCCTATACAGTTGTAACGCACAACGATCTCCAATCGGTTGACCTTGAACACGAAGGGACAAGTTGGCCGACTCTCAGCGCTCCAGGTCTGTATAGCCTCTCAATGAATTTTAATGATATGGGTAACCGTATGCACCCGCTGGGCAATGGTAAGTATTGGCCGGCAGATGCAAATGATGGGTTGGGGCACAATTCCAATGACGCCCAACAACCCAACGCGGAAACCCGCGCCTTTCTCTTTGGCGTCAAGTTTCCCAGGGATTTTCTCTTTTTCAAACAACCGTACCGGCACAATGATTTTCTTGTGTCCACTATGGCCAAAGTACTTCCCGCGGAATTGTCCCTGGCTGGCCTGAAACGCCTGACGTTGGAGTTCCGGGAACCCGGAGACAGCGGTACTGTTTATATGAAGCGGTTCAAGAAGAACGAACCCGATGCGAACCTGATGCTGCTGAAGGACTTGGCAAAGTGGGATGGCCGACTGTACCCCGGCGGGAATGAGAGCGATCCAACCCAGGCCCGATTCTTGGAGTCGTCCGATTTCAAGATGGTGGCGCATGTGAATCTGGGGAAAATCGCGAATGGTGAACCCTACTGGCCCGCGAGTCAGGAGAGTACGACGTTTACCCTTGAAGCGCCGAGTTACCGGTTTATAGAGTCGAATGGGACGGCCTACGGTTTCGACAACTTCTGTGGACCGACGAGTGGCTCGGAAGCCTACAAGAATCCGTGCGTTTCGGTGAAAAAAGGGGGGAGTACCTCTGTTGTTCTGGCCGAATCCATTTCATGGAACCTGCAACTGGCCCAATCCGATCCGCCATCGTCCCTGTTTTCCTTTACCCCAACAGTTATAACAGGACAAGATAGTTCTATACCGATTCAAATATCGGCCAATACAAATGGGGATGTACCTTCCTCTACTATGATTAAGGTTCTGCCTGTCGATTCGAAATATTCAGAGTACCAGTATGGTCGCGATTTGAATGTTGTGGCCTATCCGGAAAAGACCGTCCGAGTCCATCTCGTCCGGGTACAGATCAATAATCAGGGTTTGAATGCTCCAAATCAAGCCATGATCGACTGCACCGCTATCCAGAACTACCTTAACAATGTATTCAAACAGGCGGTGGTTTCTTTTGTTGTGACCGAAGAGCCAGGAATTGTGACATTTAATTATGATGAGGCTGGTCTTGAAACAGGCAAACTGGATTGGAGTGGTACAGAGGGTGACAGATTGGCAACACATTTGTCAACAATACCGGGGCACGAGGGAGATATGATTGTGGGATTTGTATCCGAGATTGCTCCCAGTAATATTGGGGGATATGCGTTTTCATATGCTAACTATAATACCCGCAAGGTTTGCTTTGCCAAGACAATCAGTGGTGATGTCACCGATGTTCATCACATCGTTGCTCATGAACTTGCTCATTTGATTGGGCAGTTGCGAGATATGAAGGTGCAAGTATCACCTATTCTTAGTCCTTTATCGATGACGGTAGACGATCTGAACTTGATGTCATACGCTTGGGGTGGTGAAAGATTGAGAAAGTATCAATGGGATCAGTTAAACTGATCCATACAAGATGAAGTGAAAGGATTATCTCATGGTAAAGCAATCGAGAATTGTGAAATCTCTGCTACTTATACTCCTCAGCATTTGGGTTTTACCTGCCCGGCCTGGCTTTTCGTCTGATCAATTGCCCGAAAGAGAAAATTATACGCGACTGGTTTCCTATATGGAAAAAGTTCGAAGCGCTTCAAAATCTATTGGAGAAGCGGACTTTGTCTTGGAGGAGAAGGAATATCCACTCTTAGAGCCGTACTTCAATGATTCATCATTCATTGTGCAATCCATTGCTTTGACTCTGGCTGAAGAATGTGCGCAAGCTAGTTCTTCCACACTCCTGTTACAACAGGTGGTGGAAAAACGGCTGGAAAAAGCCTTTTTGTCTGAAACATCCGGAGGTGGGACTGAGCGTATGGCTCTTTGTGGTCTACATTTGTTCGAAAATGAACGATTTTACTCAAAGAAAGCTCAGGATCTATTGGAAAAACAACTTCGTCGAGCCGTGGAAGAGTATAGGAAAAACAAGGAAACTCGCGTTGAATCTACTCTTAAGGATCTGATTGTTTGTGCGGGGCAGGCTCGAACGAAGGCATTATCAGGTCTTCTTGGTGCAATCAAAAAGGAGTTTGGCGATGTATTTAATGACTTAGATAAGAAATACACGCCAGTATCTAGGCATATGCAGAATATAGAATGTCCCTGGTTCAATTCTGTTGCCTGGAAAGCGGCGCTGGCTCGGGCTAGAATCGGGTCGAATGAGGATCTGAAGTTCTGTATCGACCTGGTGGACAAGTTTCCCGACCCGGAATTTCGTTCCTTAGTCTTACTGCGCGACCTGGCCAGTATTGATCGTCCGGAATTGCTCGAGTATTATTACCGATGCCTCGATCGTAATGAAAGCTATGCCGAACCATGGGGTGATAGAGTACGATATGGAACCGCAGTTATGAGTGCTATGCTCGGGCGTATTGATGATGATGAAATAAGAAAAAGAGTGGATGTCAGGTTGCCCGACGCGATCCAGCAGTTGAAGGCTTATGTTCAGGAAAAAGCGGGGGGGGATCCCACCAAACTCAAATTTCGATACAATCGGAGTCTCTCTGAGTGTTCGATGAAATCGCTGAAAGAGCGTCGGGACTCTCTGCGTGAAACGCATGCCGTTGAGGCGAAAAACGCTCAGGCAGAAAATGTTCCTTTTGTTCAATAACCATAGATGACGGGATTTCTTCGTGCCTTATATTGAAATTTGTCAGTCCCCGATCTTTTATTCTGTTCCGACCATAAAAGATCGGGGATTTTCTATTTCCCCCCTCACGGGTTTTTGAGTCTTCCGAGTTGGGGGGCGCTGAGGCGTTCCTGGGCGGCGTGGAGGATGAGGCGCAGGAGGGTCGGCTTAGCGCAGGCCTTCGGAGCCCGCCATGAGGTTCATTTTGCCGTCCCAGCGCCATGATTTCTCGTGCCGGGACGGAATGAAATCTTCACCGCACAATCCGCATCTGAACGTGTTCGGCCGAGGGGATACGCAGGACCGCGCCGGTTTCCAGTTCCAGGGGGAAGAAGAGGTCGTTGTAGTCGCACACGATCCACCAGAGGCGGGCGTCGCCCAGGTAGCGGTGGGCGAGGAAGTCGATCCGGTCGCCTTCCACGACGGTGTAGAACCGGTCGTCATAGCGCGGAGTGATGTCGATACGCGGACGCGTGCCGAGGGAATCTCCCTCTGCGCCGCGCAGAATAATGCAAGAGGCGTAGCGCGAGTTTTTGCCGATCATAAACGGACCTCTTGCCAGTTGACGGATTCCTCCACATATTCCTCGAGCACGATCTCGACCTCGGCGTGTTGCGGCAGTAGACTATCCCGGTCGAACAGGTGGAAGTACCGGGCCTTGACCTGCCTGACGACACAGAGGACACCCGGATAGAGGTCGCCGAACAGGAGCAGAACCCGGTGCGGGGCGTTCTTGAGCATCGTTCCGGCGTGCTCGGGGTAGAGCAGGGAGCGCAGCCAGTGGACCTGTTCTTTCACCGGTCCCTTGAAGAGTTCGATCCGAAGCGTGATCCGGCGAGCTTCCCCGGCGACGTACTGGTAGCGCGGGTGGCTCAGGCCGGGGATCTTGATGGCGGCATAGTCCGTGGACTTCTCGTCGCCGATGTCGTTGGGGTTGTGCTGAAACTCGAGCCGCTCGCCCGTGTCCACGTCAACCAGGTAGCCGCTGATCTGTTTCTGTTCCCAGGGCATGGTCAGAGGGTCTCGTAGTTGCGGATGCGTTGCTCGCGCAGGTCTTTGTACACCGCTTCGGCGATCTGCCGCCCGTTGAGACGGGTGGTGACGGTGAGTGCGATGGGCCGCTCGGCCAGCGCGTCAAGTTTTGCGATCAGGCTTTCGAAGAACGGACGAAGGTTCTCACCGGAGGTACCCTCACCGGTTTCGCGGAAGAACGATCCGCCCGGTCTCTGAAACTCCTTGAGACGCCCGCGATCAGAATCCCCTGATCGTCCCCCCGCCGTAACTGGGGACGGTTGTCCGGTGGCTCCGGCGAGAAGGGGGACACCCGGAAACGCCGACAGGAACGGCATCTCCCACCGGGGCATGAAATTCTGGAGAACACCGGAAAAACCTGACGCGGTGGCATAGGCTGGACGCTCGGCTGGAAACGGAACCGCTCGCGACGGCCCCCTCGGCACAAACGGACGCAGCGTCTGCGTGGCTCCCGCCAGACCGCCCCTGAGACGTCCCCACAACCCTGCGGCATGGGACGAGACTGCCCCGGAAACCCTCCCGGCAAGGGCCTGCGCCCGGCCGCTCAGACCGCTCCACAGATCTTGCCCGCCTTTGAGAACCGCCTGTCCTTTCTCCCGCATCCAGTTTCCGGCCACTCCCAGAGAAGAACGAAGGCCCTGGATTACCCCCGAGAACACCCGTCTGGGCAGATCGGCGGAGAGCCGCATCCCCTGCGCGAAGGTTCGAAGCAGGGCCGCGCCCGAGGCGGTCAGAACGGAGAGCGGACCTTCCTTCGCGTCGGAGAAGGGGAGCAGATCGCGGAGTTTTCCGAGCGCCTTCCTGAGGACCTGATAAGGGTAGGTGGCGGCTGACCAGATCCCCTCGCCGAGACTCCTGACCAACCGCTTGCCCGCGTCGAAGAACCCGAGGTCGCCTGAGAGAAACTCCCGCACGGTTCCGAAGACCTGACGCAATCCCGCAACCACCGGCAGATTGAGAAACGCCTGCCCGATCCGGAAAGCCAGACCGGTCACCAGATCCCCCATCGCCCCGAACACCCGGCGAATCAAAGCCCAGTACCCGGTGACCACGTCCCATGCCCAGCGGAAGGGTGTCAGCAGGAAGTTGAACACGACCTTGCCGATCGATTGGAGTCCGCTCAGTGCCGACCCATCCCCCGTGAAAATCCGCCAGAGCGCGTACGCAATTTTACCCACCGCGAGAAACGCCTGACCCAGCAGGCGGACCGGCAGGAGAAACGTCCAGATGAACTTACCCACCGTGACGAAGGTGCCGATCAGGATCTTGCCCATTCCCACCGCCACCTGGACCACAACACTCAGAATCCGGACCGTTCGGGCCAGGTTGTTCAGAATCCCACGCAGCAGGAACGCTCCGATCTGGACGAGAACACCCAGAACCGTCCCCACCCGGGCGCCCAGAGTCCGGAAAGCCGAACCGTCCGCCGCCGTGGAAACCAGCCCGAACACCTCAAAGACGGAGAACAGGGCCTGATAGAGCGATCCATAGGCGGCCACGAGAGAACGTACCGCCGGTTCGAGGATGGCCCGGACCCGGCCAAAACTGTGGGAGAACGCTTCGGAGAGTCCCCCCAGATACTCGCGGATGCGGTAGTAGGTCCGGAAGACCGTCACGACGAACTTCATCAACCCCGCCGACTCGATTTTCCCGGCCAGTTCCGCCGACATCTGGCCCAGACCCCCGTTCAGAGACGTGACCAGCGCCCGGATTCCCTGAAACGCGAGCGAGACCCGGTTCCAGACGTCCAGCACGGAGTCCCGCATCCCACCCAGATTCTGACTCCACGCTTGTTTCAGAAGCCATACGGACCCGATCAGGGCCGCAATGACGGAGGTGACCGGCCAGAACCAGGCGGCGATTGTCGCTCCCACCCCAGCCGCCGCGGCGCCGATGGCGGAGAATCCAGCCGAGAGGGCGGGCGCGGTTGTCCCGATCAACCCCACGGCGGCCATCACCGTGCCTGCCCCGACGAGAAGCGTGCCCAGCGCCGCCGTCAGTCCCAGGACCACCCGTGTCAGGCCGGGGACACGGCGCGCGACGTTCTGAAAACCCAGAACCATCTTCGAGACTCCCTGAATGACAGGGATGACCACTGGCAGGAGAGTCCGGCCCAGGATCTCGGCGAGGTTGGCGAGCTGCTGCTTGAGGAGGAGCATCTGGGAGCCGATGTCGAGGTTCATGGCCCGCGCCATCTCCTCGGTCGTTGCCGTGCCGCTCCGCATGGCCTTCTCGATCCCCTGAATGTTGCTTTCCAGCGATTCCATGCCCGACGACATCTGGAGGACGAACTTGAGCGCCTCGTCCGAACCGAACGCCTTCTTGAGTTTAACCTGCGTGGCCGCCTGCGAGAGGTCGGGGTACAGACCCTGTATTTCTCTCAGAATGTCCGTGACCCCCTTGAGTTGGCCTGTCGAGTTGACGAACTCCAGCCCGAGTTCCTGGCCCGCTTCGGCGGCCTTCATCATGAAGGCCTTGTAAAGGGTTCCCGCCTCGGAGCCGGGCATGGTGGTCTGGAGTTGGCCGAGAATGGCGAGTTGCTCCTGGAGCGGGACATTGGCCGACGCGGCCAGCGCGCCGATGTTCTTGATCGCCTCGGCCATCTGGGGACCGGTCGTCTTGAATGCGGCGACCGTCTGCGCCATCGCCCCCGAGAAGGTCTTCGCCCACTCCATGTCGCTCATGTCGGACATGAGGGGCTTGAAGATGCCATAGCCGACCGTGAAGGTGCCCACCATCTCCTGGATGCTGGCCTTGGTGGCTTTCGCCGTGAGGGCGGCCATCCCGGCGAAGGTTCCGACCGCTTCGTCGCTGAGGTTCGCCAGGGCGGACTTGACATCGTAGGCGGCGCCGATGAACTCGGCCTTGCTGAAACCGGCCCACTGATTGGTGAACGACTCGGCGGCGTCCTCCAGGGTACGCAGATCTTTCGTGCCCAGAGACGCCATTTCGGCCAGCGCCCGCTGCGTGGCGACAGTCGAGGCGACCAGCGCGGCGGGCAGGGCCAGCGTGGCCAGTCCCGCCCCGATCAGCATCGTCCCCTTCTGGATGCGGTCCAGGTTGCGCGTCATGCGCTCGCTGGCCGCCGCCACCGTGGCGTCAAGCGACTGCATGGAAGACTGGATGCGTTGCGCGTTCTGCGTGAACGCGTCCTTCATCGAGACGATGATTCCGAGGCCGAGGTCGTTCATGCTTGACTACCTGAAGAATTCCATTAGTATTTGCTAATTAAGTACAATTCATGTTCTGGACATGGCTATTTATGATTGTTGGGTCAAAGGAGATGACAAATACGATGCAACAGACAAGTCCATGGGTTTCTCTCTACCTTCCACTGGCCAGTACGCTTATTGTAGCGATCGCTACCGTTGTGCTCGTGTGGCTTACATCCAAGTATGTCTGCCTCACGGGCAGATTAGTTGAAGAATCTCAGCGATCGAGAGAACCGTCAGTGACGGTGGATTTTGAACTCCCGGACCATACACTTCGACTTGTGGTGGCCAACCACGGCCTATCCTCAGCCAAGAATGTGCGAATATCTGTTACCAAAGATGTGTCTTGGCTTCAAAGAGAACAGGAGGCTATAGATCTCTCGCAATTGGGTCCAATCAAGAATGGAATCTCGTTTCTGACGCCATCGCGTAAACTCAAGTACTATCTCGGTTCTCCGAACTGGGAGAATACTCCCGATGAGCAAATGGAAGTGTCGCTTCGTATCACCTATGAAGACGAAAATGGCAAGAAATACGAACATACCGTAGACTTCGATTTTGGACAGATGAAAGGTTTGCTCACCGAGTCGTTCAGGGACCCAAATTTGGCCGTAGCTCAAGCAATTCGCGAGGCCGAACGAGATAGACAATTACATGAGCGAATGAGACCGCCCTCCTCGTTCTGCCAGTAGAAAAAAGATGAAGCAGTGAAGTCGAATTCGTTCATCTTCTAACGCCGCTTCATCTGTTCCCGTTCGAACTCGAGTTGCCGCTCTAATGCCTCGACGAATTGTCGGCGCGTGGCGAGCGGCAACGAACGAACCTCCGCCCATCCCCAGTGCAGTCCGCCGTAAGCGAGAAAGAACGCGTCGCTCACGAGCGAACTCCGGGGAATAAAAAAGCGGGTTCGGCCTCGAGCCGTGTCCGCAGCAGGGCGCCGCATCCCCCGCAGGCGACTTCGACCCCCGTGTCGATCCCGCCGTCCACCCGGGCCATTTCCTGACGCAGGGCGCTGCGGTCGCGCAGCGGCATGTCGGCCAGGTCTTTCTTGCTGGGCGCCTTGCCGTCGAGACTGAGCATCCGGATCAGCATCGCCGACGAGATACTGGGTTCCTTGAGCGCGGCCAGACGCTTTTCCATGTGCCCGTCGAGGTAACCGAACCGCACCGTCTTACCCGAGCCGGGGAGCAGAAACTCGAACTCCCGCTCCGTCCCATAAGGGGTGACTTCGAGTTCGTCAAGGTTGACCGCCACGGGGTTGACCTCGCGGCAGACCGGGTTCGTGCAGGTCATTTCGAGTTCCACCTCGTCGCCGAGCGAGATCTGACGCAGCCGCACCAGGGCGAAGAGGCGGTCACCGGAGAGCAGGTCGAGCACGTCCTGCATGGAGGGTTCGCTCTTTTCTCCGAGGCGCACGATACAGTTCTTCAGCACCTGATTGATGGCGTCGCCCGAACGGATGAGCCGCTGGTTCGTCAGGGCTTCCTCTTCCGCCCCGGTCATTTCGCGCAGTTCGATTTCCCCGCCGCTGGGGAGTTCAAAGACATACATGGTGTGTTCCTTTCAATCGTTTCTCAGTTTCCAGTTTCGGGTCTCCGGTTGTGTGACAGACACCGGAGAACCCGAAACAGGAGAGCCGCCGTTTTTACTCCTGCGTCCAGTACTGAAACGTCAGGGTCAACTTTTCGATGGTGTTGTCGGTGTTGGCGCCTTCGAGTTCGTCGTACTCGAGCGTCTTCACCCACGCGCCGTGGAGCGTCCAGCGGCGGGTTTCGTTCCCCGCGCGGTCGTAGCGGACGATGTCCACATCGCGCATGTAATCGGCGGGGAGACCTCCGACCACGGCGTTGACGTCCACCTGATTCTGGATCCACTTGCGCGCCGAGGCGTCGGAGCCGTCCTGCAGGATGCCTTTTTCGAGGGTGATGTCCTCGAACTTGACCCGTCCGGCCACCTTCTGGTCGAACATGGAACCGGCAGGGGCGAACGCCACCTCCTCGAACTCGGTTTTCGGCTCCTGTCCCTTGTGGAACAGGGCCACGTCGAACCCGTTCACCTCGATGGCGAACTGCCAGTTCTGAAACAGACTCTTGGGCATGTTGCCGCTGCGCATTCAGATTCC
>DAOPYU010000106.1:0-11638 GCA_035353095.1 Candidatus Sumerlaeota bacterium
ATCGCGTTGTTGTCCGATCAGCGGATTGTCATGGGGGGAGGGTGCATCCGCGACCTGATCGTGACGGACGAGGCGGAGCGGGTTTTTGCCAACACGGTGGGGCTGTTCGACGACGCGTTGACGCGTTGGCGGGAAGTCATCCGCTTGGGGGGACGGCTGGGGCGCGAGGAATCGGCTCAGGCGAAAAAACTGGCCGCGCTGGCCGAGGAGGTGATGGCATGAAACTGGCAATCTGTGCGGGACCCGCAACGACGGGCAAGACCTCGGTACTGCGCCACATCGCGCGCAAGATGATCGCGCAGGGACTGAAGTTGGCGTTTTTGAAGATTGACGTGCAGTACGCCGACGAGGACGAAATCTTCACGGGAGAACTGGGCATCCCCTCGCGCAAGGTGTACTCGGGCGAGTTGTGTCCCGACCATTGCAGCGTGCTGGTGCTGGGCGACGCGTTGCGGTGGGCCGAAGTTGAAGAAGGCGCCGACGTGCTGCTGGTCGAAACGGCCGGCTTGTGCCTGCGGTGCGCACCCTATGCGAGTTGTGGCCTGGGGTTGATGGTCATGGAAGCGACGAGCGGGATGAACCTGCCGCGAAAAGTGGGGCCGATGCTCTCCCTGGCCGACGTGGGCGTGGTCACCAAGATAGACCTGGTCTCGCAGGCCGAGCGGGAAGTGTTCCGGGCTCGCATTCTCGAGGCGGCGCCGTCCGTCCAGGTGCGTGAAGTCAACGCCCTCTATGGCATTGGGATAGACCCCCTCGTGGAAATGATTCTGGCGACCGGGGACGTCACGGAACGGATGGAACTGCGGGGCAATCCGCCCGTGGGAACCTGTACGATCTGTGTGGGCAAGAAGGAAATCGGGTGGCAGTCGCATTTCGGCGTCGTGCGGGCGCTGGACAATCAGAATTTCTACCGGGGTGAATAACCTCGAGACCGCGAGAGAAAGGGAAAAAATCATGAGTGAGATGACGATCCAATTGCCCGACCTGAACTGCGGGCTGTGCGGTTTCAAGACCTGTGCCGAGCTGGGCCAGCGGCTCAGGACGCAACCCGATTTCATCAAACGCTGCATCCACCTGGCGAAGGAAAAAATGAGTGGGCAGACGGTGAACGTACCCGTTGTCACCCCCGCCCGTCCCGTACCGATCCAGTCCCTGGTTCCCCCCGCCGCTTCCTGTGGAGCCGCCTGTGGCAGCGCCTGTTGTACGTCCGAACCCCTCACGGCGGGTGAAACAAAGTTCAAGGACAGTCTGGGACGCGATTTCGACTTTTACCTGGAACACTTCCCCGAAGACCCGGGACCGCGCGAGGTGATCATTCCCCACAACCCGATGATCACGCGCGAGTTGGACATCCAGAAGGGGGACATCCTCATCGGCCGCCCGCTCGGCATGTCGTGCGGGTGTCCGATCACGCACTGTGGCATTGTGCGGGAGGTGGACCAGCGGACGGGAGTCCTGACCTGGTGCGTGACGGGGCCGCTTGGTCCGCGCGCCCAGGGGTACAAGGACCTGGGATACTACATCGCGGAGGCCTACGAAGGTCTGGTCACGGAAACCGACAGCGAACTGAAGATCGGCGCCCGTTACTTCTTCCAGCCGCGCATGTGCATGCTCCAGTGGCGCCACAGCGGCCTGATCAACTACCTGAACCGGGTCCCGGAAGGGTGGCAGATCCGGATTGAGGGGCTCTTCATCGGATAACGGAAAATGCCACTTCGGACACTTCTTTCCCGGCGACCGGGATTTCGTGTGAACGGCCAGACCGCACGGAATCCCGGCCAACCCGGCGAGAAAGGGATCGGAAATATGGAACTCAAGGATTACATCTACTTCGACCATTCGGCCACCACCCCCCTGGACCCTCGTGTACGGGAAGCGATGGCCCCTTTTCTGGACCAGCACTTCGGAAATCCGTCGAGTCTGCACACCCCGGGCCGAGTGGCGCGCGAAGCGGTCGAGTGTGCCCGGGGACAGGTGGCTCACCTCCTGGGCGCTCAACCGAACGAGATCGTCTTTACCGCCAGCGGCACCGAGGCCAATAATCTGGCCCTGACTGGGGTGGCGGAAGCGATTGGATTCCACGATTGCCATTTTGTCGTGAGCGCCATCGAGCACCCGGCGGTGCTGGAAACCTGTCGTTATCTGCAGGATCGAGGGATTGAAATCACAACCGTTCTTCCCGACGCAGACGGAGTGGTGACGGCGGAAACGGTGGCATCGGCTCTGCGCGCGGAAACCCGCCTGGTCTCGGTCATGGCGGCCAACAACGTGACCGGGGTTGTACAACCGATCGAAGCCATCGCGGACGCGGCCCACAACGGCGGCGCCTGGTTCCACACCGACGCGGTCCAGGCGGTGGGAAAACGGTCCTTCAACCTGGCGCAACAACCCATAGATCTCCTCTCCCTGTCGAGCCATAAGATCCACGGTCCCAAGGGAGTCGGCGCCCTCTACATCCGTCAGGGGATTCCCCTGCAGCCGGTGATTCACGGCGGCGGGCAGGAACGGGGACTGCGCTCCGGCACGGAAAACGTCGCATCGCTGGTCGGTCTGGGCCGGGCCGCGGAACTGGCCGCTCTCGAAATGCCGGAAGAAACAACCCGGCTGAGGGGATTGCGCGATCGGATCATCCAGTTTACCCGGGAGCGGGTACCCGGCGCCTACCTCGTGGGACACGCCACCCAGCGGTTGCCGGGCCATGTGTGTCTCGGGTTTGCGGGCCTGGAACCGAAAGCCATTCAGGTCCTGCTGGCGCTGGACGAAGCGGGCATCGCCGCGTCGTCGGGGAGCGCATGCAGTTCGAACCATGCCGGGGAGCCTTCGAGTGTTCTCCGGGCGATGGGATTCGATCCGATCCGGGCGCGCGGGTCGCTGCGCATCACCCTGGGACGCGGCAACACGGAAGCGGAGGTCGAGCGTTTCCTCGACGTTCTGGCCTCGATCGTATCCGACTTGAGAAAAGGTTCGATGGACTCCAGATCTTGAACATTCGATCTTTTCTGGAGATGAAACCGGACGCGTAAAACGGAAACGGGGAGGAACGCCTTTCGGCGCTCCTCCCCGCTTCGACATTCAGGGCATTCTTCCCTCACTTCTTCCCGGAAAACACCGGCTCGACCCCCATTTCGCGCAGCAGGTGTCCCCCGTCGTCCACCGCGTCGAGGAGCCACTCGAAGTAGCGCACGTCGGCGTGGATCGCGCGGGTCACGTCCTCTTGGAACACCAGGTCGCTGCCGACCCCCTCGATGTTGCCGTCGAAAACGATCCCGGTGAATTCGCCCTTGGCGTTCAGGGTCGGCGAACCGGAATTGCCGCCGGTGATGTCGAGGTCGGTGAGAAAGTCAATCGGTACCCCGCCGACTTTCGGGTCCGCGTAGGGACCGAACCGCTTCTCGTTGACCGCCGCAATGATCCGCTGGGGCGCCTCAAACGGTTCTTCGGCTTTATTCTTCGCCCACTTCTCGGCCATTTCCCAGACGTTGGTGAAGGGGAAGTACTCCGGCTTCCCGGGCGCCGGGCTGAACCCGCGCACCGTACCGAAGGTCACGCGGATGGTGCTGTTGGCGTCGGGGGCCACCTTGCCTTCATTCATTTCATTGAGCGCTTCGAAAAACTTCGGACGGAGGAACAACATGGCGCCCGCCAGACGCTTGCCTTTTTCCTCGTTTTCCTTCACCACCGGCAGCGCCTTGAGCGCCAGTTGAATGAGGGGATCGGAGGACTTCTTCAGGCTTTCCGTATCGGCTTTGCGCAGCAGTTCGATGCGCTTGTCAAGATCCGCCAGAGCCGTCTTGTCGAGCAGTTCCGAAACTTTGGCCTTGATCGCGTCTGCGTCGGCCTGGTCCTTGCCGAAGAGTTCGACATAGATTTGAGGCCGCTGGTCGTCGGGCAGGGCGGCCGCCTCCCCCAGGAAGAGTTCCAGAACCCCCTGCTCGATCACGCGGGCGTAGTTTTTCTGGGCGCGCTCCTGAGCCTGCTCCAGACGCTGCCAGTCGCGTTCCTGATAACCAGATTCGCGTTCGAGGTCGGGCTTGGGCCGTTCTTCGGCCAGACGGGCGATGGTGATCGCAGAAGACAGAAGCGTCGAACCGCCCACGATCTTCCCGAACACCAGGTTCTTTTCCCGGTTCTTTTCCTGTTCCTTGAGAAGCGTGTCAATCTGCTCGACCACGTCGCCGTACTTCTTGGAGCGATCGGGCATGGCGGCGATCCATTCCTTGAGTTTCTTTTCTTCGGCAACCTTTTTGTCGGCCAGGCCGATGTTTTTGGCTGCTTCGAGCACGCCCTGACGTTTCTTTTTGCCGTTTTCCTGTCCCTCCACGGCGTCGGTGACCTTGATGGTCAGTTCTTCGTTCCCTTTGGAGACCGCACGCAGGCAGTCAATGTGCTTCTGCGCCAGTTCCACCGCGCGGGGGTATTCCCAGTTGAGAATCTCGCGCACTTCGTAGGCGGTGGCGATGCGCTGCGTGCGGCCGGGGTACCCGATCACCATCGCCAGGTCGCCTTCCTTGATGCCCTCCTTGGCCAGTTTGAAGTACGACTTGGACTTGTAGGGGACATTGTCCTTCGAGTAATCGGCGGGCTTGCCGTCGGGCCCCACGTACCCGCGCAGGAGCGAGAAATCGCCGCAATGGCGCGGCCACATCCAGTTGTCAATGTCGCCTCCGAAATTTCCCACACGTTCGTGGGGCGCCCAGACCAGTCGCACGTCGCGGATCTCGAGCCGGGTGATGAGGTAGTACTTGCTGCCGCCGTAGTAGGCCGCCACTTCACACCGGGTGCCGGGTGTGGCCGCCTCGGCCTCTTTGACCAGTTCCTTCTTGCGCTTCTCGATGGTCTGATAACGCTCCAGATCGTCCTGGATGTCCCGCAGACCATCGAACAGGCGGTCGGTTACATCGGTAACGGCCGTGGTGACCGTCAGGCGGGCGGTGGGACCGCCGGGCAGTTCCTCCTCGCGCGTCCGGGCGGTGTAGCCCTCCTGGAGCAGGTTCCGGCCTTCCTTCGAGTTGTACTGCAACGGCCCGCGGATACAGTGGTGGTTGGTGATGACCAGCCCGTCGGGCGAAACGAACGAGGCCGATCCCCCGCCCACACTGACAATGGCGTTGAGGGGGAACTCGAGCAGATTGTCGAACACCTTCGGGTCGAGTTCGAACCCGAGTTTCTTGAGCGTCTCACCATGCACCCTGGCGATCTGGCTGGGCATCCACATGCCGCCAGGTTCATAGGAACGCTCCGCCGCGCCGCCGCTTCCCGTCAGACACAGATTGCCTGCCATCAGCAGGGCCCCGATCCATCGAGCCATTTGTTTTTTTGTCATTTTAATCTCCTTCGGGTGGATTGCGGTCACACAAAATCAGGGGCAGTATAGAGATCGGGACGAACGCTGTCAACAGAGGAGCCTGTGCCGGGAACCTCAACTCTTCCGAATTCTCTGGATACTTCCAGTCCGGAAGTGATAGGCTCTCTCTACAGTCAGTCACGAGTTGTTTCGGGTTGAACAGGGGAAACCCTCCGGTCGAGAAGGGGAATCTCTGAACCCGCTTCCCCCGAGGGATTGTGCTTTTCAGTCTTTTTCCGGGTTCTAAAGTTCGGAAGAAAATCGCCCGATAGAGCCCATGAAGACGGTTGGAATTCGGAGACACTTTCCCGGTTTTCTCCGGGGAAACGCGGGAAAACCCTGTCCCCCTGGGAGGAGTGTCCCAAACACATACTGTGGTGACAGAAGAGAGGGAGAAAATCATGAAGAAGATTCGCCTCAGTGTCAAACTGTACCTGATTCTGGCCATCATGGTGATCACCGCAGTGACGGTGAGTGTGATCGGGTATGTGGGTCTCAACAATGTCAACAAGATGCTCGATTACCAGAACACCATAAGCATTCAGGAGTTATCCCAACTGGGGGATTTGCGGGAGCATGTGAAGTCCATCCTGGTTTCCGAGAAAGATTCCGTCCTGGCGGAAACAGACGAAGACTCGAAGAAGTATGCCAATCTGGCGAAGGATGAACTGGTCGCCCTGGAGACGAATCTGAAACAACTGACGGATGTTTATAACAAGGACGTCCAGATCTCCGAGAAAGAAAAGACGTCCGTGGCCAACTTCCAGAAATATCTGGAGGAATTCAAGGCGAATGACAAGAACCTGACCGATCTGGCTATTCAGAACACCAACTTGAAAGCAACGGCCCTGTCGAACGGGAAATGTGTCGAGATCCTGGACAAGGCCGAGGCGGCGGTGAACGCTTTCCTGAAGTTGTCCGACAAGAAGACGTCCGATTCCGCAACCTCGGAAAAGAGATTCCTGGCTCGGGACTTTCAAGTCAACCTGCTCGGGGCGCATGCCTTGTTGAGCTTGCATATCAACGCGTCAGACGAAGCGGCCATGACCCGGGTGGAAACCGATTGCAAGACACATGAAGAAGCGTTGAAGAAGACACTCGCGCGCTTGACGGCGCTGGCAAATGCCGAGGAAAAATCCGGCATCGTGTCTCTGGATGCACTCGCCCGTGAGTACTTTGCCACCACCCTGCAGGTCTTTGAACTGTCCCGCAAGAACACCAACGCGGCTTCGCTGGCTTTGAGTACGGGCGCTCAAAACCAGATTTCCGAGAAAGTGGACGCGGAATGCCTGACACTGTCGGAGGAACTCAATTCGGGGGTCCAGGATTCGATCAAGGAGAGTGCCCTGACCTTCAATCGCTCGCTCTGGATGCTGGTCATCGTGGCCGTCGCCGGTATTGTTCTGTCGCTGGGGATCGCCGTGGTGATTATCCGGGGGCTCAATACGGCCTTGAATCATGTGGTGAGCAACCTGGGGAACGCCTCGACGCAGGTCAATGCCGCCTCGGGTCAGATCGCCCAGTCGAGCCAGAGCCTGGCCGAAGGCGCCACCGAGCAGGCCTCGAGCCTCGAGGAGTCCTCGTCGGCGCTCGAGGAACTGGCCAGCCAGGCCAAGGGAAACGCCGAGAAGGCCAAGCGGGCCACCGAAGGCGCCGAAGCGGCGCAGAAGGCCGCCGAGCAGGCCAGCACGGCCATGAACGAGACGGTGACGGCCATGAGCCAGATCAAGGACTCCTCCTCGAAGATCTCCGGTATTATTAAAACCATCGAGGAAATTGCGTTCCAGACGAACCTGCTGGCGCTCAACGCGGCGGTCGAAGCGGCCCGCGCGGGCGAACACGGCAAGGGCTTTGCCGTCGTGGCCGAGGAGGTACGCAACCTGGCCCAGCGGTCGGCTGTGGCGTCCAAGGATACGGCGCAGCTCATCCAGATGAGTGTTGAACAGTCGAACCGCGGGGCGGAAGTGGTCAACAAGGCCGCGGATGCCATCAACCGGATTCTCGAGGTGGCCAATACCGTTGCCACGGACGCGCGCGAAGTCACCGTGGCGTCCGAGGAACAGTCGGAGGGAATCGCCCAGATCAACAACGCCGTGGCGCAGATGGACAAGGTGACTCAACAGGTGGCGTCGAACGCCGAGGAGTCGGCCTCGGCCAGCGAGGAACTCTCGGCCCAGGCGCACCAGATGCAGGGGATCGTGCGGGAACTGGACGCGCTGGTACAGGGCGCTTCGGCAGGAGCCACAACCGGAAAGCCCGGGGTACAGGTTCAGATGAGCTTGGGCACCCACAGCGCGACGTCGACCCACGCCCCGGGCGCGAAAAAGCCCGCCGCCCTCCTGGGTCACCATCCGGCTGTGAAAAAGCCCACTCCAAGCGCCGTTTCGAAGGCGATTCCGTTTGACGACGATGAGACGATGCAGGACTTCTGATTCGGGTCGAACGGAGAAGACAACCCTCCAAGGCCGGATAAGCGATCTTTGAAAACAAAAGCCTAGAAAGACGCGGGAATCGGAATTCTCGCGTCTTTCATTTTTGGGGGACCCCGCGGGGCGGGAAACTCCCCGTTGCCTTTCTCTCATCAAACCGGATGACGACAAGGAAAGCGGGAAGCCGTTCCTTCCGACTGTCCCCGACATGACCTTCCGCTCCGGCAGAAAAGTCGGGGGAGCCACCCATCAACACGAATGATATGAGGCATCTCATTTCCCATTTCCTGAATATGTTCCCCCGCACCTCCGTACTTTTTCCCGCTTTCGAAAAACCGGGTCCGGAACTCGGAGGCCCCGCGCATTCGTACGGTCGGTTCTCCCCCCCCTGTCGGTTCTCCCTCCTTGACTTCAAAAGGGTGAGAGCGTAGATTGAGATTATATACTTCTGATAGTTGCGGGTGTTCGGTTCTTCCGGCTGCTTTGTTCATAACCGTTTGCCGCGCGCAGGCGTGCAGGGGCTCTGAAATCGGGGTGGGCAAACTTACGGTCTTCACAGGTCCAGGGACATGGGTCGGAGGAGTTTCCGTGACCCATGCGGAGGGTCGGGAATATGCTGAAGAAATGTTTCCTTCTGCTTTTTTGTGGGATTTTGACGGGCGTCGTTCTGGCTGGACTGGTCAGTTGCGGTCAGCCGGAACCCCAGTCCCAGGGTGACGCGGTGAAGTCCGAGGAACGGTTGCGGACGGTCGCGGAAGCGGACCGGATGATGAGGGAGTATTATGCGCCCGGCAAGTTATTCAAGATGCGGCTGGGACGCGAGAAGTGGGCCAAGGACGCCGAGCGGGCGTGGGAGTGGTTTGTGCGTCGGCGCCGGGGCGAGGAGGGTGTGGTGCCGGTGGCCTACCGCGAACAGGCGCAGGCTTACAGCCGGAGGAACTGCCGTCCGGTGGTTCGGGGCGATCTGAGTCGTCCGGGGGCGGCCCTGCTCGAACCGCAGGCGGCGGTGTGGCAGTTTGTCGGGCCGGTGACGGCGGGCGGGGTCCAGCCGTCGGGTCGCATCATTGACTTGGCGGTCCATCCCAACAGCCAGACGATCTATGCCGCTTCGGCGAGCGGCGGAGTGTGGAAGACCACGAATCAGGGGCAGAGTTGGAGCAACTGTACGGACAAGAAATTGCCCAGTCTGGGGTGCGGTTCGATTGCGCTGGACCCGAACAATCCCGAGATTGTGTATCTGGGACTGGGCGAGGGGATGACGGGCAGCGGAACGGGCGTGGAGCCGCTGGGAACGGGGATTTACCGCTCGCCCGACGGCGGGCAGACGTGGAATCTTCTGCCGGGTACGGGCAATGGCGCGATGCAGTTTGTGGTGGACATCCGTTTTCTCGGAGACTCGAACACGATCGTGGCGGCTGCGACCGGCGGGTATGGCGGGGTGGGGGCCGGGTTGTGGAAGAGCCTGGATGGCGGGATGACATGGAACCCGGTCCAAGGTTCGCAAGGGGTGGCGATCTGGTCGGTGTCGGTGGATCCGCAGAATCCCGGCAACGTGGTGTTCACCTCGCGCGAGCGGACTCAGGACGGGGTGATTGCGGGGATTTATTACTCGACGGATGGTCTGGCGACATTCCACCCCGCCACCATCCCGAACAACGGCAGTTACGACCAGAACATCGGCAGTTCGGCCCGCATCGAACTGACGCGCTGCAAACAGAGCGCCGGTACCCTCTACGCGCTGGTTGGCAGCGAGCGCAGCCGCATCCACGGGGTGTGGAAATCCACCAACGGGGGACAGTCGTTGACGGCCCTGACCCTGACGGGGGTTCCGTCGAGCGGCGATTACATGCCGGGCCAGATGACCTACAACAACTGCATCGCGGTGAATCCGGTGGACCCCAACCATGTCCTGTTCGGTTCGAACCTGCGCGCTTATAAAAATACCACGGGCGGAACGGGCGCCTGGTCGGCCGTTCTGGACTGGGCGGGCGACCAGGGGTTGCCTTATGTTCACGCCGACCAGCATGTGATTGCGTTCGACGAGAATCAGGCCGGGACGATCTACATGGGGACGGATGGCGGGTTCTTCATCTCGTTCGACAACGGCCAGACCTGGGAGGAACGCAACGTCGGGATTGTCTGCACGCAGATTTACCGCATTGCGAACCACCCGGCGAATGCCAATTCCCTGATGATGGGATGTCAGGACAACGACAAGTATGTGCGCAAGCCGGATGGCGCGTGGCACCACTACCCGAACTCGTTCGGGGACTGCATGGGAACGGCGGTCTATCCGAACGACGCGCAGCAGGACGCCTTTCTGGGAATCAATTACAACGGCGCGACGATGCGATTCACGCCCGACGGAGGGGCGAACTGGTATTTCCTGCGGCTCTATACCTCCCAGAATCCCGATACGGGCGAGGTACAGCCCAACAACGGAATTCCCGACGACGAAAGCGGGGCTTGGGTGTCCCCGTTTCTTCTGGACCCGCAGCACCCCGACAACATCTGGACGTGCCTGAAGCATATCTACCGCCGCCCCTACGACGATCAGGTGGTCCAGAACTGGACGCGTGTGGTGACGCTGCCCGACACCCAGGGGGTGGACGCGTGGGAATACATGGACCTGTCCTGTGGCGCTGCGGACCGGCAGATTTATGTCGGGTACTCGCGATATTTCAACAACCGCTGGGGGACGGGGATCTACCGGGCCGACATCGGCGACGGAACCGGCTCGAGCGCCAATCGGGTGGAACTGACTCTGCCCCGCCTCGGATACCTCGGGGCACTGAAGTGCGATCCGGTGGACAACAATACGGTGTGGATCTCCTTCTCCGATTTCTATCTGGAACCGAAGGGACAGGCCCGCATCTACAAATCCACCGACCGGGGACAGACCTGGACATCCCGAACGGGCAATTATCCGCAGGATCTGCCCGCCACCGCCATTTTTATCGATCCCAAGAACACCCAGACCGTCATTCTGGGGACGGACCTGGGGTGTTATCGCACGACGGATGGCGGGACAACGTGGCAGGAGTACAATGAAGGGTTGCCCGACACGGTGGTGACCGACTTTGCCTACTTTGCCCCGACCCGGACTCTGCGGTGCGGGACCTATGGGCGTGGCCTGTGGGAAATCGCCTTGGAAGGGGCAACGGGTGAACCGAACATCTCCGCCTTCCCGGAGTCGCTGAGTTTCTTCAAGGCGCAGGCCACCGGCAAAACCTCCGAACCCGTGGGCGGGGCCGTGGCCCGGGCGCAGGCGGCTCAGACCACGATTCTGAGCGACGATTTCGAGTCCGGGTCCCTGGCCAACTGGAGTATCGGGGTTTCTCCGGAGGTTTATGACACGCGCTGGGGGATCGACAGCGCTTACCGGAATCCCCGGTCGGTGTGGTGCGCAGCCGGAGGGACCTATGCCAAAAATCCGGCGACCGAGTATTATCCGGGTTACATGAATACCTATATGGCCTATGGGCCTTTCAGTCTGAGCGATGCCACGGCGGCCCAGATGACCTTCAATTCCTGGGCCGATGTCGGCTACAGCGACTGGTTCAATCTCTATGTCTCCACCAACCTCGATGATGTCAATCAGTATGGAACCATTTTCGAGTTCAATGGCCAGACGGGCGGCTGGGTCCAGCCGGTCGTGGACTTCTCGAACATCCCGACGCTGGGCAACTTGCTCGGCAAGCCCCAGGTCTGGGTGGTGTTCCAGTTCGTCAGCGACCTGCATGTGATGGGCGACCTGTGGGAAGGGGCGTGGATCGACAATGTGCTGATTACCAAGACGACCGGGGGCGGGGGCGACCTGCCGGCGCCGACCGGAGTCGCGGCGACCAGCAACCTGTCGGACAAG
>DAOPYU010000107.1:0-11636 GCA_035353095.1 Candidatus Sumerlaeota bacterium
CGGTTTTCAGAATAAATGGAATCGGGGGACATCCAGCAGGATGTCCCCCGATTCCATTTGAATCCCCGATAAGCCGTTTCACCCTTGTTCCGGTTCAGCGTTTCTTCCCGTTCAGGGGCGGCTGCGCCCTTCCGTTTTCACCTTGTCCAAGAGATCCGTCAGTTCCTTCACGACTTCCGGGCGCCGGTCGGTCCGATTGTCGCATTCGGCACGGCCGGACTTCAGGTTGCAGAGCGGAGTCCCGGTCAGAGTCAGGGAAAGATTGCGCAGAAAATGACGCCGGGTGAGTGCCGATATTTCGGACCTCCAGGATGTTTTGTGGACCAGGACCCGACCGGAATGGGTCTTGCGGCAGCCCATTCTCCAGTTCGGGTCTTGTGGCCGGTTTGCCCCCCGTTTTTCCAGCCGAGTCGAGATCGGGTGAATCCAATCGAAAAAACCTTTTGACCGTTATGGCCCGGGAAGAGCAGAATGCGGGTTGACGCCCTCCAGGGGGGCGTGAACGAGGCCGTGGGGACTTCCTCCGACGGGCACGTTCCTGCGCAGAAGGGAAACCGGTCTGCGGGGGAGTGTTTTTGTATGGCCTCCAGACGAGAAAGGACATGATTTTCCCATGCCGGAACGCTCCAAGGACGACAAACAGGCCACGCCGGACGAATCGCGCCGCCGCAAGTGTAAATCGCTGCTCGACAACGTCTTCACCCCGCACCGACCGTCCTTTTCCTTTTCACAGCAGGTCTGGAATCCGCCCGCGGACGTGTACGAGACCTCGCACAGCGTGATCGTCAAGATGGAAATCCCCGGAGTCTGCCTCGACACCCTTCAGGTGACCGCCGAGCACAACACGCTGATGGTGCGCGGGTGCCGCGGAGAAGACAGCCCTCAGCCGAAGGAAAACATCCACCTCATGGAAATCCGTTATGGCCAGTTCGACCGTTCCTTTCCCCTCCCGGGCAAACTGAACCTGGAGCGCATCACCGCCCAGTACTCCAATGGCTTTCTGATTGTCACCATCCAGAAAAAACCGTTGGTCTCGCGCAATATCGCCGTCGAGATCGTCGAAGAATAGAATTCAGGTGTCCCCCAATCCGAACCCGAAACAGTGGAGAAACCCGTTTGATGAGTGACCCGAAACCGAAAGAAACGCCCGTCCCGGCGTCCCGACCCGAAGAGACCGGGAGCCTCAACGAAATCGAGGCGTTGCAGCTGCCCTCGCGCCTGCCCGTCATCGCCATTGACAACTCCGTTCTCTTCCCCTTCATGATCGCCCCGATCGTCGTCAGCCAGGAGCACGACAAGGCGCTCATTGACGACGTCCTGAAAGCCGACCGGCTGGTGGGTGTTTTCCTCAAGAAGCAATCCGGCGGGCCGGATATCTTCGAGAACCTCCACGACACCGGCTGCCTGGCCGTGATCCTCAAGATGCTGCGCATGCCCGACGGCGCGGTGCGGATTCTGCTGCATGGCCTCGAACGGGTCAAGATTATCAATCCGCTGAGCGAAGAGCCGTACCTGGTGGCCGGAATCGAGCGGCTCGTGTTCGACACCACCCCCACGCGGCCCATTCAGGCGCTCATGAAAAGCATCCAGCAGATGATGCTGCGCGTCGTCGAAATGGCCAACATGCCTCAGGACCTGGCGACGGCGGTGTCGAGCATGGAAGACCCCGGTCGGCTGGCCGATCTGGTCATCACCCACCTGCCCATCAAGGTCGAGGAACGCCAGGCCATCCTGGAAACTCCGGGTCTGGAACCCCGGCTCCACCGGGTGCTGGAAATTCTGAGCCGGGAGGCCGACCTGCTCCAGCTCAGCTCGGAAATCCAGAGTGAAGTGTCCCAGCGCATTGACAAGAGCCAGCGCGACTACATGCTGCGCGAGCAGATCAAGGCGATCCGCAAGGAGTTGGGCGAGGATGAAAAACTGAATCCCGACATTCTGGAATTGCGCGCCGCCATCGAAAAGGCGAACCTGCCGGCTCAACCCAAAGAGACGGCCGAGAAGGAACTGCGTCGCCTCGAAATGATGCACCCCTCCTCGCCCGAGTATTCCGTCAGCCGCAACTACCTCGACTGGATTCTCGCTCTGCCCTGGAACGAGAGCACGCGCGACAACATTGACATCCAGAAGGCCCGCGCCATCCTCGACGAGGACCACTTCGGCCTCGAGGACGTCAAGGAACGCATCCTCGAGTGTCTGGCCGTGATCCAGCTGCGCAAGGAAGTCCGGGGGCCCATCCTGTGCTTCGTCGGGCCGCCCGGAGTGGGAAAAACCTCGCTCGGTCGCTCGATCGCCCGCGCCATGGGACGCAAGTTCTACCGCATGAGCCTGGGCGGCATGCGCGACGAGGCGGAAATCCGCGGACACCGCCGCACCTACATCGGCGCCCTGCCGGGCCGCATCCTCAAGGGCATCAAGGACTGCGGGTCCAACAACCCCCTCATCATGCTCGACGAAGTGGACAAACTCGGCGCCGACTTCCGCGGCGACCCGGCTTCGGCCCTCCTCGAGGTGCTCGATCCCGAGCAGAACTCGACCTTCACCGACCACTACCTCGACATGCCCTTCGATCTCTCGAAGACCATGTTCATCACCACGGCCAACCTGCTCGACCCCATCCCCTCGCCGCTGCTCGACCGGATGGAAGTGTTGCGCCTGAGCGGTTACACCACGCGCGAAAAACTCGAAATCGCCACCCGCTACCTCATCCCCCGCGCCTACGAGAACACCGGCGTGCGCGAGAAGCACATCCGCTTCACCTCCGAGGGGATTCAGGAAATCGCCGAGAATTTCACCCGCGAGGCGGGCGTGCGCAACCTCGAACGCGAAATCACCAACATCTGCCGCAAGATGGCCAAAAAGATCGCCTCGGGCGACAAGGAGTCCGTGATCGTGCGTCCCGAGCGGGTTCGGGAACTGCTCGGCCCCGCCCGGGTCCACCACGAAATGGCCGATCGCACCGGCCTGCCCGGTGTGGCCATCGGACTGGCCTGGACGCAGACGGGCGGCGAAATTCTTTTCATCGAAGTCAACTCCACCCCGGGCACCGGCCAACTCACGTTGACCGGCCAACTGGGCAACGTCATGAAAGAATCGGCCATGGCGGCGATGGATTACCTCCACGCCAACGCCCAGCAACTCGGGATTCCCGAGAAGGCGTTCGCCCGCCAGAACTTCCACCTCCATATCCCCGCGGGCGCCACGCCCAAGGACGGGCCCTCGGCGGGGATCGCCATTGCCTGTGCCTTCTGTTCGCTCCTGGCGGATGTGCCGGTGCGCGAAAGCCTGGCCTGCACGGGTGAGATCACCCTGAAGGGCAATGTCCTGGCGGTTGGCGGCATCAAGGAAAAAGTCCTCGCCGCGCACCGCTCGGGAGTGCGCGAGATCATTCTGCCCGCGCGCTGCAAGGAGGAACTGCTCAAGGACGTGCCCCAGGAAGTGCTCGACTCCCTCCAGTTTCACTATGCCGACCACATTTCGCAGGTGCTGGACGTCGCGTTCCCCGCGCTCCAGGAAGTGCGCCAGCATCAGGAACCGGAAACGGCGCCTGAGCGGCCCGTCGTGCGTCCTGCCGCTTCCCAGCCGAGGTCCCACCCTCAGCCGGTGGGCCGGTCCGTGCCCGTGGCCGAAGAACGCGAGCGGCTTATCCTGCCTCCGGAGAAGGGTAATGTCGTGTCCCGTCCGCCGCTGGTAATCCAGCCGGACCCGGAAAAGGCCCCGAAACCCCATCAGGCCCAGGATTTCTGGGATGAGGAACTGTCTGCCGAGGACGAAGCCATCGCCGCCGAGTCGGCGCTGGAAACCGAGGAAGAGGCGGCTGCGGAAACGCCCGCCACGCCGGATTCCCTGTCGGCGGAACCGGGGGCCGAAACGTCGGCCGACCGGTCCGTCGAAGGACAACCCGGCGCCGGGCGCAAGAGCCGTCGCCGCAAACGGGGACGCCGGTCGCGGCCGGGGCTTCCGCTGGCCGAGGGAGAGCGTCCTGCCGGGGCGCCGGTGGAGTCCCAATCCACTGCTCCGATGGCGGCCACTCCTGAGACCGTGAAACCGCAACCGCCGGTGGAAGAAATTCCGGTTCCCGGGAGACGTTCTCCGGAACCGGCCACTCCAGTTCCGGCTCCCTCCACGAACGAGTCTCCGGTGGAAGCCAAACCGCAGACCCCTCCGGCGACCTCCGACTCGCAACCTGCCCGCTCGCCCCATCCGTCTCGGCGGGATACGCAGGGCCGTCGGCATGATCGTCGTTTCGACCGGCGTCGTCCGGGCCAGGCGGCTCCGTCTGCCCGGAATGAAGAACCCCGTCCGCCCGTGACCGAGCCGTCCGTGGCACAGAAACCCGAGTCCGCCCCGACGCCTCAGGCCACCGCGCCTTCGACACGACCGGCAGCGGAGACCCGGCCGACGGTTGTGACTGCGCCACCGAGCGATTCGCCTCAGAAATCGCAGGCGGTTGCCGGGGCGTCCCCGACCCAGTCGGCCGAGGCGCCCGCAGCCAAGGCGCCCGTGCGACGCACCCGAAAAACAGCGGTCAAGACGGTCGCGGAGAAAAAGGCGGAGGAAAAACCCGCCGCCGCACCGAAGAAGACCCCGGTGAAGCGCACGGTGAAAAAGGCCGCCGCCAAGACGGCCGCCAAAACCCCGGCGGAGAAACCCCCGACCGAGAAAACAGCGACCAGGACGGTGAAAAAAACCGCCGTGAAGAAGACCGCGGTCAAGAAGGAAACGGTCAAAAAGACCACCCGCAAGACGGCGGTCAAGAAAACCGTGGCGAAAAAAGCGGCCAAGGACTGAGACCTTTTTCTATGGCAATGTCCCAACACGTCGGAGAACTTGACGGCATGACCTGCTCATCGAACCCTCCCCAATCCGGGCGTTTCCCGTTTGCATGGCTGACGGCGCTGGCGGTTCTGGCCATCGCCGTGTGGCCGGGCGGGGCCCTTCAGGCCCAGGGGGTGGCCGATCTGGCTCCCCCGCGCATCGGCGGATCTCCCACCCCTCAGGCGGTTCCCCCCCAGCCGGCGGCGCCTCAGCCCACCCCGGCTCATGAGGAAATTCCGATTCCGGCCCTGACTCCCCAGCCCCAGCCACAACCGACGCCGGCCGCGCAACCGGTGGCACAACCCGCCGCCGGATCAGCCGACCTGGTCGTCACGCTTCCCTGGGGGACGGTTCCTCCGTTGCCCACCCGGGTCCTGGCCGGGGTGTCCTATCTGGCGGACAAGGACATGTTGCGTCTGGCCACGGCGATGGACCCCAAGGCGACCCAGCAGCCCAATGCGGCTCAGGCCTTCTTTCTGATCACCATCGCCAAAGAACCCATCTACCTGTTTACCAACCGGAAGAGTGTCCAGATCAACCAGACGCTGCTCGAAGCGAGTGAGCCGCTCCGGGTCGAGGGGGGGCAGTACTACATCCCCCTGCGTTCTGTTCAACTCATTCTGGACCATTATCAGGATGTGAAATCGAACATCCCAGAATTGCTGAAACAGCCCGTCCCTGTGGCACAGCCCACCCCGGCTCCGCTGGCTCAGCCGCCTGCGGTCGGTTCGCTCGCTCCGGAGAATCCGCCGGTTGCTTCGTCTGCCGCCGGAACGGTCTCGACACCCGGCCTGGGTCTGGCGCCTCCTCCTCTGCCCGATTTCCTTCAGGCCGACCCCCGCGACATTGCCGAAGCGCTCTTGAGTTTCATGGGCAAAGACCCGTCCAACACCTCCATGCGGGTGGGGCTGAAACCGGTTGCGGCGCCGCTTGTCGCACGGCGGTTCATCATCCTGGATCCGCAGACCGGTTCCAGCGGGTTACCGGCATCGGCGGGGGCGCCCCCGGCCGACCTCACGTACCAGATCGCCACGCGTTGCCGCGACCTGCTGGCCCAGGCTCAGACCGTGGAGGTCTATGTCACGATCAAGAGCGCGTCGGAAAACCCGAGCGCCGACCAGCGGCTCGCCTCCATCAACGCCGTGACGGGCAAGGCGCTCATCAACCTGCGCCTCGACTGGTCTCCCTTCGAGGAAAACCGCGGCTACCGCATCTTCACGGCCCACGAGTCGGTGGATTCCGAGGGCCTTGAACGGTCGAGGGCGGCCATCGCCGCCACACCCGGAGCGGTTCCACCGCCTGCGGCGCCGGCATACCTGCCCTACGACGACATGAGCCGCGTCCTGGCGCTGCTGCTCGACCTTCAGATGAAACGGATCAACCGGATGCCTCCCGCGGCTTCCAATCCACTCCAGATGGCCCCCCTCTACCTGCTCAAGCGGACCGCCATGCCGGCGGTCACCGTCAGCCTGGGCTACTGGAGCAACCCGTCCGACCGCAGTTACCTCTCCACTCAGGACTATGTCGAGCAGTCCGCCCTCGCCCTGGCAAGAACCATTGTGCTCTATGACCGTTGGCTGCGTCAAATTCAGGAGGAACCCGGCGCGTGAACTCTCCCGAAAGAACCCCCCCGGGCGTGGCCCCCAGCGGCCCGTCCGCCAGATTTGTGATGGCCTGTTTCCTGATCGGTGTGCTCTGTTTCGTCGGCGGCATCGGTCTGGTGTATGTGTGGTTCGGCAACGCGCGCCCGCAATCGTCCCTCGGGTGGACGGTGGCGCCGGGCGCCGACCCCGGCGATGAATCCGCCCTCAGCGCCCGGGAACTGGCCGCCCGGCAGGCCTCCTCGCGCAACTCCGTTCAGGTCTATTTCACCGCCGATGGCGCCACGCTTCAGGGACAGACCTACAGCCTGACCAAGCCCCTCTCCCCCCACGAACGCCTCCGGTTTGCCGTCGAGACGCTGCTCTCGGGACCGGCCTCCGAAAACTACAGCAGCGCCGTGCCGGCCAACACCAAACTGCGCGCCGCCTATCTGGTGCAGAAAGACCTCGTCGTGCTCGACCTTTCGGGCGACATCCGCTCGCAGGTACTCGGCGGCCCCATGGCCGAATGGCTCTGCGCCCAGGCCATCGTCAACACCGTCACGGACAACCTGCCCGATGTGCGCCGGGTCCAGATCCTCATTGACGGTCAGATGGTACCCATTCTCTGGGGCAATGTGGACCTCAGCGTCCCGTTGTTGGCCGACAACACCCTCCGGCCTCCCGCTCTCTGATTGCTTGCAAACCCCAGTAAGAGGAATCGCGAAAGACGCGAATATCGCGGAGTGTTCTTTTCGCGTCTTTCGCGATTTTCGCGGTTTCCCGCAGTTCTGGTTCCTGAGAGGAATCAACCGCCTGCACAAAAGGTTGAATTTAAAAACAGCGTTTGAGGACAGAAAACGAGCCCTTTCTTCTTGTGTTGGGGATGAAACGGTTTTGGATACTTCCCCTTTCGGGTGAGCCTTTATTTTCTGCGCCAATCAGGAGATTGGCGGTCCCGGGAACCGCTTTCTCCCCATAAAAAGGGCATTTTGTGGAGGGAGGCCGTCTCGCCCGCCTGTGAGAAAACCGTGTCTGGGGGGGGGACTGTGGTTTTCAGGCTGAAGGGTTGCAATATTTCAGGGACATCTTCTGATGAAAAATGCACACCGGTTGTCAAAAAACGCCAACCCGCCTGGCCGCAGCCAGAGCTTCCGCGCCCGAGGAAGAAGTGTAGAGGCCTGATTCGGCTGACGATGGCGGCCCCGACGGCTCCCTCCCCCGCATTGGCACGTTCCCTGCATTGTTTCCAGTGACGCGGCTCGCGGGAACAGAGGAGAAAAGACGGGCGAATGTCCCCCTTCGGCCTGTCCCTCTTTCCCCGACCCCGCGGGATTCTCGGGTATTCCCGGAATTCCAATAGCCTGCCGGGGGGTGGCGGATCGTTGATTTCTTGGATACGTTTCCTCCTTCCTCAAACCAAACCGGCGTATGCAAGACCTCCCCGTCTTCGATCCCCATTTTCGGCAGGCTATTGGAACTCCGGGGATTCTCCGAAACGCAGCCGAAAGTCTCTACGGGTTGCGCCCTTCCACTGTTCCTCTCATCTTCTCCCCTTTCGAAAAATGCGTCGAAAACAGATCGCCCATTGAAATACGCCCGCACGAACCGTATAGTCGGACGGAATCTGTTGGCAGCGACCGGGCGGGAAGCGAGAATTCCCGTGCGGCCGGGTTCCGGTTCGGACATCAGGCCGCACGGGAGAACCTCGGCGGCATGGAAGGCGAGGGGTGGCGGGTTATGCGGGCGCGAATCGCGGTTTTCTTTCTGACGTTCATGGCGTTTCTGGGTTCCACGCTGTTGTTCAGCATGGAGCCGCTGGTGGGACGGTACCTGACCTTGTATTTCGGCTCTTCCGCCCACGTCTGGCTCACCACGCTGATGTTCTTTCAGGCGGTGTTGTTTCTGGGCTATCTGTACGCGCACCTGGTCGCCCCGCGCATCGGGCGCTGGCACCTGGCGGTGCTCCTGCTGCCGATTCTGGCGCTCCCCCTGAAGATTACCGGGACACCCAACGCCAACATGCCGGTGCTGCTGATCCTCCAGACGCTGCTGGTGAACGTGGCGTTGCCTTTCGCCGCCATCTCGACCACGGCCGTGGTCGCGCAACTGTGGTATTTCAACCATGAGAAAAAGAAAGAACCCTACTTTCTCTATGGCGCGTCGAATGCCGGTTCGCTGCTCGGGCTGCTGGCCTACACGTTTCTCATCGAGCCGTTTATCGGCCTGAAAATGCAGAGCACTCTCTGGTCGGTGGGTTATGGCCTCTACTATGTCGTCGTGGCGGCCTGCTGGTTCATGCTTACGCCGGGCAAACCGGTGGAGTCCACTGCGGCGCTTCCCGCTTCCGACGATCTGGATAGGGCGGCTCTCCCTGTGGATGAAGGGACAGGCTCCCGGTCCGAGGGGAAAGTCACAACCGGGCGGTACCTCAACTGGCTGGCGATCAGCGCGGCCACCTCGGCGCTTCTGCTGGCGGTGACCAACTTCATTGCAATGGAAGTGGGGTCGTTCCCCTTCGTGTGGATTCTGCCGCTGGGGCTTTATCTGTGCAGTTTCATCCTGACCTTCCGAACGGCGGGAGGCTCGATGCGCTTCATCAAGTGGCTCTGGGTCGAACTCCTTCTGATCGGGTTTGCGATGACCTTTGCCGGCAACACCTGGCTCTCCATGTTCGGCATCTCGATCGCCTTCTTCCTCATCTGCCTGGTGGCGCACCGGTTGCTCTTTTACCTGCGTCCCGCCCCGGCGCAACTGACGGCGTACTACCTGATGATCTCTTTCGGCGGCTGGGTGGGGGGCGCGTTCGTGAGTCTGGTCGCGCCGCGGATCTTCAACGGCCTCTACGAGTACCCTCTGATCCTGGGGGCGCTCAGCCTGCTCTTCTGGATCAACCGGCAGGGCTTTTTCTGGACGGGACCGTATCAGTACAAACGGCTCCCCTTCCTGGCGCACACGATCCTCATTCTCGCCGTGGTGGTGCCGATCGTCAGAGGCGTGCATGAACGGTGGGGCGATGACGACCTGGTACGCCACCGTAATTTCTACGGGGTTTATCGCGTCTTCGACCGTTCCCTCATGGAGGGGAAGCGGACCATCCGGATGATGCACAACGGCGCCACGCTGCATGGCGCGCAACTGCTGGATGAAAAACTCTGTACCCTCCCGATCACGTATTATTACCGGGGGGGACAGATCACCGACTGTCTGGAACGCGTGCCGGAGGCGCGGGAGGTCGCGGTCGTGGGACTGGGAGCGGGAACCATCGCGAGCTACGCCCGCCCGGGCGACCACTACACCTACTACGAGATTGATCCGGACCTCGAACGTCTCTGTCGCAAGTGGTTCACCTACCTCGAAAACTGCGAGGGGGACATTCGGGTGATTCCCGGCGACGGGCGCCTCTCGCTCGAAACGTCGCAGGAGAAACTCCAGTACGACCTGCTCATCGTGGACGCCTTCACGGGCGACGGCATTCCGATCCACCTCCTGACCACCGACGCGATCCGCGCCTACCTCAAGCGCGTCAAACCCGATGGCGTGATCCTGTTCCACATCAGCAACCGCTTCTACGACCTCCGACCGGTGCTCAAGGCCAACACCGCCGAACTGGGGCTGTCCTGCGCCTACCGGACGATGGATACGGACGAAACGGAAACAGACGAATACTATTACCTGTCATCCACCTACGTCGCCGTGACGCCCAGCGCCCGGACGCTCGATTTCCTGGCCGACCGCGACTGGAACGTGGTGGGAGAGGACGACGGGCTGGAAGTGGTCAAGCCCTGGAGCGACGATTACATGAACATCCTGCGCGTGATAGACTTCAAGCGTATCGGGGAAAAGATGGTGGAGCAGATTAAGGATCTGGGGACAGATCTCCGGAATCTGGTAAAGAAGCCCGCGCCAGCCCCGGAGGAGTAATCGGGAGCGGGACAGAGATTTCTCATTGTCCGCCGAATTGTGTGGGGGCCGTTTGAGGGGGGGGGATGCCGGGAAGTCCCCTGTCCTGCCCAAATGGGGATGGCCCGGAGGTGGCACGGGCGTCCCGCCCGTGAAGGGCCGACGGTTTCGTCGGCAGAGCCGGGAATCTCGGGGCTTTTGTTCCGGAGCCCCTTCATGGGCGAGACGCCCATGCCACCTCAAAACCGCCTTCCTTTTTGTGGAAAGGTCCGAAGATGGGGCATGTTGGTTAGACAATGAAAAGTTCTGAGGAGTGGGACGGTTCAGGAGGTTTGAGGTGTACCTTGCGATTAAAGGGCAAGCCTCCATCCACCAGCCGCTCCCCGGAAAATGGTTAAAAGGTTCCGGTCAATGAATCTCTCTTGTGAGGACGCGCATCATGTCTCGACGTACCGTCTGGGTCATTCTGGTTCTGCTGGGGGGAGCGGTCGGCCTGGTCGTGGCCTGTGTGCTGGCGGCGAAAGTCCTCACCACGGGACCGCTCGCGCCCACGGTGGCGCAGTTTCTCGGGTTTACCGGCGGCGGCGAGTACCAGGAAGTGGTGGAGACCCTGCGCGAGAGCGCGCTCGATCCGGCCCTGCGCCGTGCGGGGTGGCAGAGTCGGGAACCGGCGGACTGGGGGAAGGATCGGCCCCTGAGCAGCCTCCGAGAGGGGTATCGCCTCACGTTGGGTGTCCCCGAAATCCTGGGTCAACCGGCAGGAATTCGAGCGGGCGATCCTGATCCAGGAGGACAACCTCTGGCGTGTGGTGGAACGATCGGGCGATCTGGACGGGTATCTGGAGATCACCTCCGGCACGCAGGCGCTCGAGTTTGTCCGGTTGCTCTCAAGCCCGCAAACCTTTTATCTCTGGAAAGATCTCGGGTTTGTCGAACTCACCATTCAGGAATCCCGTCCTGTGGAACGACCGGGAGACGATGATGGGAAAGAAGAACACCGCGCGAATGCTTCGGATTCAAACCTGCCTGGTGAGTTTGTCCCCGGCGCCCTGACGCCGGAACAGGCGAAGGCGCTGGATTTCCGCCCGCCCGAGGTGCGCGCGGACGCGAACGGATTCCTCGTCACGCGGTTTGTGGCCAAGCGCGAACCGGGTGGGAATCAGGTGTATCGGATGACGGAACGGGTGACCCGCTCCGGCGGGTATGAAATTCTCAGCGCGTTCAAGCTGGAGAAAAACGTGGACGTCTGGGTGCCCCGGGTGTATTGAGAATATAAAATTGATAGGAGGCCATGATATGAAGTGTCAAAGAGTTTGTCTGTATCTTCTCCCGCTTCTT
>DAOPYU010000108.1:0-11549 GCA_035353095.1 Candidatus Sumerlaeota bacterium
CAAAAGAGGGGTGGGTGGTATCAATCACCGGCAGTTCGATTCCGTCGTCGGTCAGGGCATAACAGACGCCGGTCTTCTTATTTCTTTCCGGAATTCGGATGGACATTGGGAAACTCCCTTCCTGGTTGGCGGGGACTCCTGGACGGAAATCTTTCCTGGATTCTGAAATATCACTTTCGCGTATCGTATTGGGGAGAGCATCTTTTGGGGGAAACATGCTCAGGAAAAATTCTTTCACGCGGATTTTTAGCATAGGGAATTTTCAATAGCAACGAAAGTCCATTCCGAAATCATCGGGAGGAACCCCAGGAAGACCGTTCCTCCGCCATTTCTTCGGATCATTTGAGGATGAAAACCCGATCCCCCTTGATATGAGTTCTGGAGATTGGTAAATATGACTGGCTGGCCGGAGTGGGTATGACGAAAGGCCAATCCACCGTATCCCCAACAAGAGCCTATCCCGGATAGAGAAAGCGTGGCACGTTGAAGACAAGAGCCCTGTTCCTGGTATTGATTTCGATTCTGACCGCGGTCTTGATGGTCAGCGGTTGTGGGCAATCGAAATCGGGAGAAGATTCGCAGCAGCGGTTTATTCAAACGATTTCGGCCTTTTCGGCCGATCAGGCGCCGCCGGAGAAACTGAAGATTCGGTATCCGCTCGATGAAACGCTTTTCCCGCCCGATATTGTGGCGCCCACGTTCCGGTGGGAAGACTACCTGCTGGAGACCGATGTCTGGCTCGTATCGTTCCGCTTTCAGGATGGCGGCGAGCCGATGCGGTTCCTGGCCGATAAAAAGGAATGGACCCCCTCCGAAGAGGACTGGGCCACGATCAAGAAACGGTCCCTCGAGACGCCCGTCAAGGTTTCGATTCTCGGGGTTCAGCGTTCCGCCCCGAAAACGCTGCTTTCGGGCGCCCAGGTGTCCATCAGCACTTCGAAGGATGAAGTGGGGGCCCCCATCTTCTTCCGCGACGTGAATCTTCCCTTCGCGACCGCGGTCACGGATCCTTCGAAAATCCGCTGGCGTCTGGGGTCCATTTCGAGCCGCGAAATGCCCCGTCTGCTGCTCGATGGCATTCCCACCTGCGCCAACTGCCATTCCTTCAGCCGGGACGGCAAGGTGTACGGCATGGAAGTGGACGCGGCGGACGACAAGGGGGCCTACCTGATTTCGCCCGTTCAGAAGGAAATCTCCATTTGTCCGGACAATGTCATGTCCTGGAGTGAATTTCGCAAGGAGGATAAAAAGAAGACGTTCGGCCTGCTGGCCCAGATTTCCCCAGACGGACAGAGCGTGATCTGCATGGTCAAGGACCGTTCGGTTTCGATTCCCAAGCCGGAAATCGAGTTTTCGCAGTTGTTTTTCCCGATTCAGGGGATTCTGGCAAATTACAATATCGCCACGAAGACCTTCAAGGAGGTCCCCGGCGCTTCCGATCCCGCCTACGTCCAGGCCAATGTGACTTGGAGCCCGGATGGGAAGGAAATCGCCTTTGCCCGCCATGAAGTCTATCATCTGAGCACCGTGAATGATGATGTGGACCAGTTGGTCCTTTCACCCGAGCAGGCCAAAGAATTCCTGGTGGGACAGAAACCGTTCAAGTTCGATCTGTACCGCCTGCCGTACAACGAGGGCAACGGGGGAACTCCCGTTCCCATCGAAGGCGCCTCCAACAACGGCGTGAGCAATTACTTCGCGAAATATTCCCCCGATGGGAAATGGATCGTGTTCTGCCGGGCGAAAAACTACATGCTCCTGCAGCCCGACAGCGAATTGTACATCATTCCGGCAGCGGGTGGGGAAGCCCGGCGGCTGCGGGGGAATACGGGCCGGATGAACTCCTGGCACAGCTGGTCGCCCAACAGCAAATGGCTGGTTTTCTCGTCCAAGGTCAACGGCCCCTACACGCAACTGCATCTGACGCATATTGACGAGCAAGGCAACAGCACCCCGCCGGTCGTCCTGTCGCATTTCACCGAACCGGGCCGGGCGGCCAACATCCCCGAGTTCCTCAATGCGCCCGCCGATGCGATCGAGAAAATCAAGCAGGACTACATCACCGACGGTTCCTTTGTCGGGGCGGGCGATATCTGCATGAACGCCGGAGAGCCGGAAAAAGCGGTTTCTCTCTATCGCAAGGCGCTCACGCTCAATCCCAACAATGAGCATGCCCTGAACAATCTGGCCTACCTGCTGACGGAGAAAGGGGAAGTCCAGGAAGCGCTGCAGCATATCGAAAAGGCTTTGACGATCAGCAAGGGGACCCGGGAGCTTTACAGCAATTATGCGAATACCCTCGAAAAACTGGGGCGATTGCCCGAAGCCACCGAACAGTACCGTAAAGCCCTGGAACTGGAACCGCAGAACGGTCTGGCCCGCCTGAATCTGGGTCTGGTCCTCATGAAGCAGAAGCAGGATGCCGAAGGCGAGGAGTGCTTCCGCAAGGTTCTGGAAGTGGATCCGGACAACGCGGCGGCTCACTATAACCTGGGACAGCTCTACTACTACGTGCGTAAGCAGGAGGACAAGGCCCTGGAGGAATTCAACCAGACGCTTCGTCTCAAGCCGGACCATGCCGATGCCCTGTATGGTCTGGGACACATTGCATCCGTGCGCGGACAGGGGGATGAAGCTGTCCGTTTCTTGACGAAGGCCGTGGAATCGCAGCCCAACCATCTCCAGTCTTTGATCGAACTGGGCGGGTTGCTGTGCATGAAGAACGACTACGCCAAAGGGGAATCGTACCTGGCGCGGGCGGTCAGCCTGTCCCCGAAAAATCCCCTGATCCGGTACCGTCTGGCGCTGGCCCAGTTCCGGTTGGGCAAGGCGGAGCAGGGACAGCAGATGCTCACGAGCGCCGCCGAACTCGATCCCAAATACCGCGATGTGCCGGAAGCGCCGTTCCTGCTCAGTCTCTATTATGCCGAGCAGAAGAATTTTCAGCAGGCGGAGATCTTGATCCAGCAGGCATTGAGCCTGGCCCGAAGCAATGGAGGAAAAGCCTCGCTGATTCAACAGATGGAAAAGAACCTGGCCAGTTACCGTCAGGGGCAGGTCCCCCAGAATGGCCCGGTGGGCCAGAATTGAGAATTTCTCACGGCAAAAATGAACCTTGAAAACCACGGTTGAAACGAGGAAACAGGGCTTGACGCCTTGTAAGGCGGGGAAAAAGCAGGCGCAATCCGTTCCCCCATTGGGTGAGACTTTTCCCGCGCCGATCGGGAGATCGGCGTTCCCAGGGAACCCGTTTCTTCTCAAAAAGCGGGCATTTCTGGGAGGCCGGGCGTCCCGCCCGCCTGAAAGAAAAACAGACAAAGGCGCTCAATTGCGGTTTTTAAGATGAATGGTCCGGGACAGCCTCTTGTGGGACTGTCCCGGACCATTCATCATGTCCATGTCGAATGCGATCCGCGCAAACCGGTACAGCGCGTGTTACGAGTCGCGCAGCGAAGCGCCGTATTCCAGGCCGATCGCCTCGAGGATGCGGTAGTGCGCTTCGTTGACCTCTTCTTCTTTCAGGGTCCGCTCGGGGTGACGATACACGGCGCGGAAAGCCAGACTCTTCATTCCGTCGGGCACCTGTTTCCCCTGATAACAGTCAAAGAGGAAAAGCGATTCGAGGTAGTCGCCGGCGTTGGTCCGGATGGTTCTCTCGATCTGGTCGGCCGGCACATCCTGTGAGACGAGCAGGGCCATGTCGCGCTCCACCGTCGGGAAGCGGGAAATATCGCGGAACTTGCGGGTCGGGTTAAGCAGCGGCAACAGAATTTCCAGGTCGAGTTGAGCGAGTTGGACACGCCGGGTCAGGTCGCAGGCCATGCGTTCTTCCGGCCCCAGTTCCCCCAGCCAGCCAATGAGCGTCTGATTGGAAAGAATCCGGGCGCAACGGCCGGGGTGGAGAAACGATGCCCCTCCCGCCTCGAAGTGAATCGCAGGAATGCCCAGACGCAGAAGAACCAGTTCGAGGCACCCTTTGAGAGCGTAGAAGTCGGCCTCTTTACCCGCTCCGTCGCGCCAGTTGGCGAACGGGTTGCCCACCATGGCCACCGCCAGCGTTTCCTTCTCCACGCACGGGGCGGCCATGTCACCGAAGTGGAACGTTCGGGCGATCTCGAAGAACCAGAGGTCGGAGTTGCCGTAGTTCTGATTGTAGATCAGATTGCGCAACAGCGAGGGAAGGAGGTTGGGCCGCATGATGCTCTGTTCACGCGACATCGGGTTGAGCAACTTGAGCACCCCCTGCAGGCCGATCCCCAGCCGATCCAGGTCCGCTTCCCCGTAGAAACTCAGATTGACCACTTCATTGAAGCCGAAACTGACGAACTGGTCCTGCAGAAAACGGCGCAACGCGACCACCGGATTGAGCCGGT
Organism: Candidatus Sumerlaeota bacterium; assembly: GCA_035353095.1. Lineage (GTDB taxonomy): Bacteria > Sumerlaeota > Sumerlaeia > UBA8349 > UBA8349 > DAOPYU01. The sequence continues at coordinate 4,374 of DAOPYU010000108.1, forward strand.
TGGCCTCCGCCGGCAGACTGGGCAGAGTGGACTGGATGTTGTTGTACCCGTAGATCCGCGCGATTTCTTCGTAAAGGTCTTCTTCACAGGTGACATCCGTACGGTAGCTGGGCACGGAGAGCACCAGAATATCGCCTTCGCTTCGGACCATTTCAAAACCGAGGGCGGCCAGCAGATCGGCCATGACCGTCTTGTTCAGATCCACGCCGAGGAAACGGCAGGCGCGTGGCGAACGCAGCATGATCGTCTTCTGGGCTGCCGGACGAGGCACCGTGTCTATCATCGAACGGGTCAGTTCGCCCCCCGCCCAGTCCAGAATCGTCGCCGTGGCGCGGTCAAGCGCCTCGGGCAGGATCGCGACATCGGCACACCGTTCGAAACGGTAAGATGCGTCGGTCGAGAGGGCATGGCGGCGCGAGGTTAACCGGATGGTCGAGGGCTTGAAGAATGCGCTCTCGACCAGGATGTTCTTCGTCTCGGCAGTGACCTGCGAGTCGAACCCGCCCATGACACCCGCCAGGGCGATGGGGCCTTCTGCGTCGGCGATGAGCAGATCCTTGCCCGCTTCCAGATTGATGATCGTACCGTCCAGGGTCTGGATGGTTTCGTCCGCCTCGGCCAGACGCACGATGATCCGCTTCTGCCGGATCTTATCGTAATCGAAGGCATGCAGCGGATGACCCAGTTCGATCAGAAGGTAATTGGTGGCATCCACCACGTTGTTGATCGGGCGCAGGCCCACGGACAGAAGACGCCGCTGAATCCACGCGGGGCTCGGCTTGATCTCGATATTCTTGATCAGACGCGCGGTGTATCGCGGGCAATCCTCGGGATCCTTGATATTGATGGAAACCGATTCGCGAATGTTTTCGTACGTTTCCTTCAGGCGCACGGGGTGGAGGTACACCTCCTTGCCGTAGGAAGCGGCCAGGTCGCGGCACAGGCCGAAAACGCTCAGGCAGTCGGGACGGTTGGGGGTGATCTCGACTTCGATCAACAGGTCGTAGCCCTCTCCCACCGCCGGCGCCGATTCGTCCAGTTCCACGATGCCCGAGTGGTCGTGCCCCAGTCCCATTTCATCGAGGGCGAGCAGCATCCCCTCGGAACGCACCCCCCGGATCTTGGTCTTCTTGAGGGTGATCCCCCCCGGCAGTCGGGCGCCCGCATGCGCCAGAACGGTCACCAGCCCCTCGCGCACATTGGGCGCGCCACAAACGACCTGCACGGGCTCGGGGCCACCGGCGTCCACCTGGCACACGGTCAGTTTGTCCGCATCGGGATGCGGTTCCACCTTCAGGACCCGCGCGATACAGATGGGATTGTCGAGCAGGCCCAAGTCCACGCAGGAGTCCACCTCGTGACCGATCATGATGAGCCGCTCGATCATCTCGCTCGGCGAGATGTCGAAATTCAAGTATTCTTTCATCCAGCGATAGGTAATTCGCATGGTTCAAACCGCCCGTTATTCTGAGTTCGTCCGATAGCCTGGGGGAAAAATCTCAGGGAAATTGCCGCAGGAAGCGGACGTCGTTGTCGTAGAAGTGCGTGATGGCGTTGATGCCGTACTTGAGCATGGCGAGGCGCTCGACCCCCATGCCGAAGGCGAACCCGCTGAACTTCTCCGGATCAATACCGCAGTTACGCAAGACATTGGGGTGGATCATGCCTGACCCGAGCACCTCGAGCGGCTCACGCACCATGTGGCCGTTGGGATGGCGGCGTTCAAAGAAAATATCCACCTCCGCGCTCGGCTCGGTGAACGGGAAAAAGTGCGGACGGAACCGGCACGGAATGTCCGGCCCGAACATCTGGCGCAGGAACGTCTCGAGCGTCCCCTTCAGGTCGCTGAAGCGGATGTTCGGTCCCACCACGAACCCTTCCATCTGGTGGAACATGGGGCTGTGGGTGACGTCGGCGTCGCAGCGGTAGCACTTGCCCGGCGCAATGACGGCCAGCGGCGGCTTGTGCGACTTCATCGTGTGGATCTGCACCGGCGACGTGTGCGTGCGCAACAGCAGGTCCGACGCCAGGTAGAAGGTGTCGTGCATGTCGCGCGCCGGGTGATCGAACGGGAAATTCAGCGCCTCGAAATTGTGGTAATCGTCTTCGATCTCGGGGCCGAGTTCGATCGAAAATCCCATCGAGACAAAAATATCCTCAATGGCACGCAGAATCAGAGAGACGGGATGGTGGGTGCCGGCGGGGGGGCGAATGCCCGGCAGAGAGACATCAATCGCTTCCGACTGGATGGCGCGATTGATGTCTCCCTGCCGCAGTTCTTCGGCGCGTTCGGTCAGGGCGGCTGTCAGGACGTCCTTGATCTCGTTGGCGGCTTTGCCCGCCTGCGGGCGTTCTTCCCCGCTGAGGGTTCCCAAGCCGCGCATCAGATTCGAGAGGCGGCTCTTTTTTCCAAATACGCTCTGGCGAATCTCTTCGAGAGCGGCGGTGGAATCGGCCAATTGGATTCGCGACAACTCTTCACAGCGAATCTTGTCCAGTTCCAGCGAAATGGCTTGCATCGTACCCATGAAAATTCATCGCTTTCCGAACCGGGGACTTCCCTGCCCGACGCGCGCGAGGCGCGTCGTCAGGCCAGCGCCTGCTTGGCGGCTTCAACAAAGCGCCCGAAGGCTTCCGGTTCGCTCACGGCCAAGTCGGCCAGGATCTTGCGGTCCACCACGATCTGCGCTTTCTTCAGACCGTCAATGAAGGCGTTGTAGGGCAGGCCATAGGCGCGCGTGGCGGCGTTGATACGGGCGATCCAGAGCTGACGGAACTCGCGCTTTTTGACGCGGCGGTCGCGAAACGCGAAATTCCACCCGCGCTCGACCGTCTCTTTGGCGGTCTTGTATAGTTTGCGGTGCGCGCCGGCGTTGCCTTTCGCTTCCTTTAAGTATTTCTTGCGGCGGGCGCGCGTCTGGACACTGTGTTTTGTTCTGGGCATGATCGCAACTCCTTAGAAATTCACGAACCGTGAAATTTTGAAATCAAACTCGGTACTGCTCCCGGCTCTTTTCTACTCTCGGACCGGTCGAGGGACGCAACGCACGGGACCGCTCGGGTCCTCGCGCTCGAGCGCTTCTAACAGGCCAGCAAGCGGCGGATCCGCTTGAAGTCCGCCGGGGCCACCAGCGACGAACTGCGCAGGTGACGTTTGCGCTTGGCGTTCTTCTTCGTCAGGATGTGACTGGCATAGGCGCTGAAGCGTTTCATTTTCCCTTTGGCCGTCAACTTGACGCGCTTTTTTACGGCGCTTTTCGACTTCATTTTGGGCATGATACTGTTCTCCTTTTCCATGACTGCGCAAGGTTGGCGGCGGATCTGAATCCAACCATCCACTTGTTTTTGTGGGTTTGTTGTTTGACACCGGACCGGGCATTCGTTACGCGCGCCCGGCCGGAATTCGGGTCTCAGGGCTTGTCGGTTTCCTCGATTTTATTCTGCTCGCTCGCATCACGATGCTTGCGCTGTTCGATTTCGATCTTGAAAAGCCGTTCCGCTTCCTGCTGAATTTCTTTCGTCGGGACGAGCAGGATGATGATCGAACGCGCCTGACCCCGGCCCGGATTCTCACGCGTGGCAATGTCGGCCACGTCCGTCACGATCTGGTTGACGACATCCACCCCCGAGTCGAAACGGCGCATCTCGCGCTGACGGAACACCAGCGTCACCTTGACCTTCTGCCCCTTGAGCAGGAACTCGCGGATGTGCTGGAGCTTGACCTCGTAGTCGTGCTTGCCGATCACCGGCCGCAGCTTGACTTCCTTGGTCTCCACCTGCCGCTGGTGCTTGCGCGCTTCCTTCAACTTGCGCTGCTTCTCGTACAGCATCTTGCTGTAGTCAATGATGCGGCACACGGGCGGATCGGCTGCCGGGGCCACCTCCACCAGGTCCATTTCCAATTCCTTGGCCTGACGCAGGGCATCTTCGATGCTCACCACCCCGAGTTTTTCGCCTTCCGGCCCGACCAGACGGACCTGCGCGACGCGAATGTCCTCATTGAGACGATTCGCCGCTTCCTCTTGTTTGATGTTGGGACGAATTGGGGTCCGAATATGTCAGGCCCTCCCTTTCTTTCGTACTCGTGACTTCCAACCGGTTCGCAGGACCGGAGAAATAAAAAAAACGCAGGAAAAATGGATTTTCCTGCGCAACAACTCGCATAGACTCGCATCTATGACCGTGCCGGCAACAGGTCAACCCACGTAGCAGCCGCAACCTCAACTCAAGTGTCTGGAACCTTCCGTTCAACAGACACGGGAAACCTTGTTTCGGAGCGGTTTCCCAGCGGCGCGTTGGGTGAGGAACCCCACAACCTGTACAATACCAAGGGTTCCTGCTTCACGCACTCATAATGTCAGGACTGTTATAGAGATCGCGAATCGTTCTGTCAAGCGGTTTCATTGGACGCTTCCCGACTTTTTTTTGAACCACGGGCGGATTGGGGGAGGGGGGGACGAAGCGCCGTAACCGAAACAGGCAACCGCGAAAAGCGCGAAAAACGCGAAAACTCCGGTACAGAGGAGCCGCAACCGGAATGTAACCACGAAAACCACGGAACAAGCGAAAGACCGCAGTTTTCGTACGACTGTCTCACCGAATCACGCAGGCTGCGATGATTTCCCCCGTACAAACGGTAAGGGCTCGGGAACCGATTTTCTTAACCACGAAAGGCACGAAGGACACGAAAACCGCATTTTTCGAGTGTTTCGTGTCTTCCGGTGTTTACATTCTGGTTGTGGCTCCGCTGCGTTGTACGACTCTCTCGCAAAATCTACGCAAGTGACGACGATTCTCCCGTAACGCAAGGGCAATCAACCACAAACCGCATAAGAGGCAAACAGGCAAGATTTCAGGACATCAAGATGGGGGTCTCTGCGGCTCTGCGCCTCCGCGCGATGATTCTTTCTCAAGCGGTTCTTCGTTTGGTTGCGGTTCTGCCACGCCAGGTCGTTTCGAGCTTTTCGTGGTTGAAAAAATCGATTTCTTCTCCCTTTCGAATTTCTGATAGTAAAACGAACAGAATACTCAGAGTAGGAGCGTTGTGCGCATTCTTGGCGTCGTGTGGCCGAACACCTCCCCCTCAATCCGCAATACTTACCGTCTCAACTTGGCCGGACTTCAAAGTTAACGTTTTTTCTGGAGCCCAACGCTCCTCCTTCCCATCGCTATACCACACCTTGATCGTATAAGTCCCGGGAGAAAGATATTGAAACTCATAGGGGAACTTGTTCTGTTTCGTTGTTATTTGAGAAACAAGTCGATTCTCCTTTTGAAAAAACTTGTCCGGTTGATCGTCAACCACACTCACCACCACACCTTCCGTTTCATTGGGAAGTTCTATCATTCCTGAAATCCCCGTGTTCTTAGCGAAATGGAAATCCTTTCGAAGTTCCTCACCCGCTTTTACCTGTACCGTATCGAATTGGCGTGCCGAATGCTTAATTCCGTTTGCGTCGTAATAGGTACACAGGACTATAACTGGGTTTTCGCCTTCCGGCAGCCCCTTGCACACATAGGAACCATCCGCTTTCGTTTCTCCTTGTACGCAAGGTATTGATTGGTCCCCAGAAGGCTGTGTTAAGACGATATATGAGTCGGTTTTTATTCCTCCTTCACGGGTAATCTGTCCAATCAGACGGCCCTCCGCTTTAATGTTCGCAACTAGATCGGTGGTCTCACCGGATTTCACCTCGGTTTCCAAATCAAGACGGGCATAGCCATCGGCCGATATCTCCAACTGGACTTCACCTTGAGATATGTCCAGGATTTCGAATTCTCCAGGTTGGGACTCGCTTTTCTTGAGATTTCCAGGGAGTCGATAGTCAATGAGACGATAATCCCCCTTCTCTACCAGTCTGATTTCAACATTGAAATTCCCGACAGGTTCTTTGGAGTCGGATTCCTGTACATGGCACACAATTTTTCCCGGAGGCAAGAGCAAGATGGGATCAAGAATGTTCTGTCCCTCATGAATCTCGATATCAAAAAATTGAATGGCGTACTTTCCGTTAACACTAATACATAATTTGGCGGGACCTACGGGGACAGACGCGAAATGTGATTTTCCATCCGTTTTGAATTCACTTTTTGGGTAAATACGGAATTTGTTATTTGACCCTGGCAAAATTACGTCTGTGTCTTGCAGGACGCAACTATACCCTTCGACTGGCTGCCGCGTCTTGGCATCCAGGACCGTAATGTCGAGGGACGCCTTCTTCGGTACTTCGACTTCGACTCGAAGGTCTTCAATCCGGTCTCCCGCTTTGACGGTCAGGGTCTCCGGGTTTGTCCGCAAGGGTAGAGGCATCTTCTCCGGTTGAACCTTGAACCGGAAATTGCCGACTTCCGCCGATGGAAACTCGAAGCGCCCTTCTGGTGTGATCTCCGCCGACAGGTTTTTCACCCCGGAGTATTGCATCAAGGGCGTGGTGGTAGGTTTATCCGTACAGACCAACTCGATCTTCTTGATTACCTGGTCCCCGTCTCCCGTGATCGCTTTTCCTTCGGAATCCACGAGATACCCCGAAATGGAGGCGTTCTTCTGAAGAACGAAGTCGATATTCGTGATCAGGTCCTCTTTACTCTTGGGAAAATCGGTTTCCGGAATTTTCCGGACTTGCGGCACTTCACTCATGTTTCCGGCAGTCTTTGCCATAAACTCCAGGTATTCCAAGCCCTCTCGAATCTCATCCTCCGTAAAAGGTTTTACTCTCTGGCGTACTGAAGAATAACCCTTCGCCTGCGCACAGATTTCGACGGCAGAGTCAATGTCTCCTAAAGTCAGGTATCGAGCGACACCATAGAAAGCCGACTGAGAAAAATTGGGCAAGAGGTATCGACCATCGTTATCCGTGATGGCTTTGAGGAGGGGGAGAGGCTCATCCCGATCTTCCGAACGATCCTTGGAGCGATCTTTCTGCGGGGGAGGCGCATTACCTCCACGATTCCATCCCTCGTTCAGAAGATCATCATGGTCTATTTTGTTCGTCTTCTTGACGACCTGCATCTCATTGGGTTTGTTCGAAATACTTACCTCAACCCCACCGATCGGGTTCCCCTCCGCGTCTGTCACGCGGCCGGAAATAGATTGCAGATCCATCCTGAATACAAAGTTTGTATTGGGCTTGGACTCATTCTTCAGGTTGATCAGAAATTGAAACTTTTCCTTATTTG
>DAOPYU010000109.1:0-11508 GCA_035353095.1 Candidatus Sumerlaeota bacterium
ATGCGAGAGAAAGCGCCAACGGCGCGACCTTATACCAGCCTGGGGCATCGCCCCATGAAAACCGATCGGTTTATTCTCACAAGGGCTGAAAGCCCGTACTATTCAGTCATTTTGTACCTTTTCTATAGTTCGGGCCTTCAGCCCTCATGAAAAAGGGACACGAATCCTGGGGCGACGCTGCGCTTGCCCCAGGCTGGTATAAATCCGCGCCGTTGGCGCTCAACTGTTGTTTTTTTAGGATCAACTTTCCATGACGGAGGTCCGGGATGAGATTGCGTTCGTTCTGCCAGTGGGTTTGTATTTCTGGATTGCTGGGGGCCAGTCTCGCGGCCTCCGCTACCGAGACGTTACAGATCCGAGTGGAGCCGGGAACGTCCTACCAGACAATGGACGGCTTCGGCGCTTCGGACGCCTGGCAGTGCCAGTTTGTGGGAAAAAACTGGCCGTTGGAGAAACGGGAGCGGATCGCCGACCTGTTATTCAGCCGCGAAGCGGACGCCGATGGACAGCCCAGAGGAATCGGGCTGTCCATCTGGCGGTTCAACATCACGGCCGGGACCGCCGAACAGGGAGATCAGGCGGATATCGGGAGCCCTTGGCGCCGCGGAGAGTGTTTTCAGAACCCGGACGGGACCTACGACTGGTCGAAGCAGGCCGGGCAGCAGTGGTTCCTCAAGGCGGCCCGGACGCGCGGGGTGGAGAAGTTTGTGGCGTTTCTCAATTCTCCACCGGTGCAGTTCACCCGGAATGGGAAAGGCCATGCTTCTCCCGGCTATGACGGCATGAACATCAAGCCGGGAAAGTTGAACGCCTACGCCCGGTTCCTGGCGGATGTGCTCGAACACTTCGAGCGCCAGGGTACCCCTTTCGATTACCTGAGTCCCTTTAACGAACCCCAGTGGGATTGGGCGGACTCCAAACAGGAGGGGACGCCGGCACGCAATGTGGAACTCTACGCGCTGGTGCGCTATCTCGCAAAAGAACTGGCGCAACGCAAGTTGTCCACCCGGCTGATGATTGGCGAGGCCGGCACGCTCGAACACCTCGTGGCCGTGGTGAAAGAGGACGACCGGGACAACCAGGCCCGGTTCTTTTTCAGTCCGGATTCTCCCTTTTATCTGGGAAACCTGCCTCAGGTGGAACGGATCATCTGCGCTCACGATTACTTCTCTATCTGGCCTCCGGACAAGCAGGTCGAGAATCGCCGAAGGTTCCACGAGGCCTTGAAATCCATCAACCCGGAATTGGGCTACTGGCAGAGTGAATATGCCATCCTGGAGGAGAATGAAGAGATCGGTGGCGGTCCCCACCGAGATCTGGGGATGAATACCGCCCTGTTTGTCGCACGGATCATTCACCACGATCTGACGATCACCCAGGCGCGATCATGGCAATGGTGGACCGCGATTGCGAAGGGCGATTACAAGGACGGCCTTGTTTATCTGGATGACGGGTCAAAAGGGGACAGCGGCAATATGGGGGAGAGGGTCCAGAACCTGATCTCCGACGGGGTGATTCGCGAGAGCAAACTGCTCTGGGTACTGGGGAATTATTCCCGCTTTATCCGTCCGGGCATGGTGCGGGTGAAGTGCGAGGTGGACAAGCCGCAGTCCCCCGAGAACGGCCTGTTGTGCTCGGCCTACAAAGGGACAGGCAAGGAAGGGGTCCTCGTTCTGGTGAATTTGTCGAAGGAAGAGAAACGCTGCACGCTGGGCGCCTCCGCTCCCGTCGCGGTTTACACCACGTCGGCGGAGGCAAACCTCAAGAAAAGCCAACAGGACGCCTCGGGCCTGAAAATCCCGGCCCGGGCGGTGGTGACAGTGCTTTTTCCGGTTTCCTGATTTGCCTCAGTTGAATGCTTTCGATGGGATATTTTTCTAACCCCGTCAGCCTTCCCAGAGGGATGAGTGACAGGCTCTCTTTAATTTGTAATGGCCTTTCGACCGGACCGTTTTTGGAGAACTCCCGCTCAAGATTGGCAAATCGGTTGGAAGATCAATTCGATCCAGCTTTCTTCATGACTACATCGAATCGTTTCGGCGCCACTGGAATGGGTTTCCTCTCCGCCTCATCCTCCTCCCCTTCAGAGCAAAAATAATCAAACCCTTCTTTCGCCACGTCAACGAAAGTCACCCAGGGTGTTTCCAGCGCGCACTCGTATTGTCCCTGCGCATTTGTCAGGGCTATTTTATATTGCCGATGGTCTGCATCCATGCCGGTATTATTTCGGTACGCATAACCAATTTTTACTTCCGCATCGTCGATCGGCTTTCCGTTCTCATCCGTGACGGTTCCCTGGACTTTGAAATTATCCTTCTTTAAGGAGGCCACAAAATCTACGTTTAAACTCGGAGATTTCTTGTCTACATCGAACTCATCGATCCAATTGTCCACCCACTCCTTGTCGCGCCCGGTCCTGGTCCGCAAACAGACCCCTTCAACGCGCAGACGGATTGAAGTCCCCGGATTCACATGGGCAAATCGGTACTTCCCCTCTGCGTCTGTCTGGGTGACTTGTTCACAGGCTTCTCCTCCCGCGCCGGTGTGGGTATCCGCGTGAAAGTCGTTATACACGGTCACCTTGACGCCGGCAAGCGCCTTGCCCTCCAGATCGGAGACGATCCCCTGGACCGGAATACCCGGCACGAGTTGCAGGGTTACGCTGGTCGGACACTGAAGTCTGGAATTGGGTCTTGCCTTTTTCACATAGTCATCCGCTTCGGGAACCCAGAATTCAGGACCGATGGCGCCCGCATGCTTCTTGGACGGGGGGACGAAGAAGTGATACTGCCCGTTTCCGTTGTACTTCAGGGTGGATTCTGTTGGGATGTTCTTGTCATTTTCCGGCAGAGTTTCCGTTGTATCAGTTTCAGGCAGGTCGAATTTCCAGAACATTGCCCAAAAACATCCCTCCTGGTTTGTGGTGGCGCTCCATGTCTTGGTTTCCAGAACATTGCTGCGGCTGGTGCCGATCAGTTTGACCTCGACTCCGGGCGCAGGTTTCCCATCGAGTCCCAGAACCCGGCCTTTTATTGTGTACGTCTCCGTTGTGTCGGAAAAACCGGAACTACTTAACAGAAGAAGGAAAAACAGACTTATCCCGATGAGGTGAAAAGAGAAATCAAAAGAATGGGATGTATCTGTGGATACACGGGGACGGAAAAACATGGGGGTTCTCCCTGCAGAATTCGATAACCAGAGGCGCATTGCCTCAACTACCCAACAGATTACTATTGAATGGCGGATGAATCAAGGATGATGTCTGATCAGGAACAAGTAACCGTCCGCTTCTCGTGCGTCAGGATCGCACTCGAGCAGATGACCGAGGGCTCCCCCCCCAGATCCCAACAGATATCCTCTGCGCTCGTGATTCCGCATCTCATCGCGCGCAGATTTGCCCCGTTCGCCGGAGCGTCTTGCCGGGCATTACTTCGGTTCGTTCTTTTCGCTGCCGATGAAGCGATAGATCGTCGCGCCAAGCACACCCCCAATGATCGGGGCTACCCAGAAAAGCCAAAGCTGGGAAATCGCCCAGCCGCCAACAAACAACGCCACACCCGTGCTGCGAGCGGGATTCACCGACGTGTTGGTGACCGGAATACTGATCAAATGGATCAAGGTGAGAGCCAGACCAATTGCAATGGGCGCGAAGCCCTGCGGCGCCCGCTTGTCCGTGGCGCCCATGATGATCAGCAGAAACATCAGGGTCATGACGATTTCAGAGACCAGACATGCGGTCAGGGAGTAACCACCGGGCGAATGCGCGCCATAGCCGTTGGAAGCGAATCCGCCCGTGACATCAAACCCCGTTTTCCCACTCGCAATAAGAAAAAGAACGGCAGCCCCCGCCGCGCCCCCGAGGACTTGAGCGATGATGTAAGGTACGACGGATTTTGCTTCAAAACGACCACCCGCCCACAGTCCCACCGTGACCGCCGGGTTCAGATGACACCCGGAGATATGACCGATGGCGAACGCCATGGTCAAGACGGTCAGGCCAAAGGCCAGGGCTACTCCCAGCAGACCAATCCCCAGATTGGGGAAAGCGGCGGCCAGAACCGCGCTGCCGCACCCCCCCAGCACCAACCAGAATGTACCGATGAATTCCGCTCCCAAACGCTTCGGCATGGTAAACATCTTCGACTCTCCTTTCGTTTTTTATCCGAAAACAGGCGAACGCTAGTCATGCATCCCATTAACTCAATATCGGCATTGTCCTCCTGACAAGGCTTAGGATCAATAAAATACCGCTGCACGCCGGTTCGCGTATTGACGCAAGCCGGCTATAATGAGCCTGCGTGTCCGGATCTCCATTTATTCTAAGAACAGCCGTTGAACGCTTCTGGCCCGGTTTTTCTTTCAGGCGGGCGGGACGCCCGCCCTCCCGGAAATGCCCCTTTCCAAAGGAAAAATGAGTTTCCCCGGGAACGCCAATCTCCTGATTGGCGCAGTAAGACAGAACTTCACCCACGGGGGGGCGAGCCCAAACCGTTTTCGCCCCCTGGCACAAGGACAAGAAACTCGTTTTCCATCCTCAACGGCTGTTTCCAGGTTTATCGCTCTTTCTGGAAAATGTGGCGTTAACTGAATGCCTGATCCCGTTCGCGCCAGGCCAACCGAAGTCACGCCGGGTCTTTTCTGGGCGGTTTTTCCGGGGAATTGACCACGCGGATCCCGTAGAGCTGGCAGAAGGCCTCGACATCCCGGCGGTGGTTTCCGTAGAAGACCACCTGGTGGAAACCCTTGACGTCGCGCACGTCCTGAATGCGGTCCATGACCAGTTCCATGCTCGTGCGGCACCCGCCCGCCGGAGGGGTGTCCACATTGGCGGCCACGGTACCGGTATCCAGGATCACTTCTTTGGGTCCCTGAAAGAGCAGGAGGGTCACCGGCTGCCCCACGCGCCAGAGAACCTGGAGCGCAACGCCGATGTTCGACTCGGAGTGCGAACGCAGGGCGTAGGGTTCGGCTGGTTTGTTGAAACCGTAGAGGCGCGTTGCGCTCGAGCAGTGGGCCGCCACCAGACGGTTCTTCACCGTCTCCGGCACGGGGTCGTTCATGAAGCCGGGTTTGTCGAACAGGTAACTGACCAGCATGAGCGAGAGGGCCGCGTTGAGGTCCGCCTCGCAGCCGTAGGTCACCCCGGCGTCCTGAAACAGGGTGGCCGCCATGCAGGGGGGCGTCGGGACCAGCTTCGAAGTGACCATGCCCAGACAGTCCGTCGTGATGCCGTTGGCCGCTTCGTCGCGCATGAGGCGTTTGGCGGTCATGTAGCTGCGCGCCGCATGGATCAGATCAGCCGAAGTCGGCTCGACCACGCGCAAGGCGCCGCGGCGCATCTGCCGGGCCACCTGCCGCGCCTCGTCGGTCACCGGCATCCTGGCAAACGTGTCGTTGAGCAAAGAACGCGGGGCATAGCGGATACGCGTTCCCAGGAGTTCAAGCGCCGTTTCGCTGCGCTCATCCCCCTTGAGCACCAGCATCCGCGACTCTTCCATCTGACGCTTGGCCCGCACCGCCCGCATCGCCTGTTCCACGCCAATGGGTTCGAGTGACGAGATGACCAGAATGCCCGGGCGGCGCGAAATGTCGAGCACATCCTGGGTGAAACCGGTTCCGACCGGGGCAAAGATCAAAGTGGGGACACCCGACTTCGAAATGGCATGGACTCTGGGCCAACTGTAAATATGCTGCACATGCAGGAGCACGGCATCCGGCTTCTCCGCCTTGATCCGGGCGGTGAAACGCTCGGCGGCCTCATCGGTTTCGAGGGGATCGGACGCTTCCTCGATCGTGACCCCCAGTTTCTGTCCGATCGTCTGGAATGTCTGCCCGTACTCCTTGCGGTGTCCCTCCACGTCGTATGACGTTCCCGGCCACCCCAGCCAGTAGGGCGGTTTCTCCCGGACCACGGCGGCCAGAATCCGGACCTTCGGCCGGGGGCGCAGACTCGACAGGTCCACGTATTCGCCCAATGCCGGGTCTGCGTTGGCGACGACCACCTCGTCCGTTTTCCCCCTGAAGAACGATTGACACCCCCCCGCCGACGCCGCCAGCGCCAGCCCCGCCGACGCTTTCAGGAAGCAGCGGCGGGAACATCCTTTTGTTCCACATGCGTTTCCTTGCAATACCATGACAGCCCTCCTGTATGTGAGTTTTGGAACGGACTTCCATCTCAAGGAGCCTTCAATCGGCCGGTGAACCGGGAATCGGGAAGAAACAGGTCATAGAAGGTGGATCGCGCTCCATGACGGGTGCCTGCCAAGGTTCCGCCAGAGCGTGACTTGACAGAATCCACTTTCTCCCGTGTGTGTTCAGGGTTGCCCATTCAATACCGGAATTTCATCTTACTGCTTCGGGGAGCCTACCAGAGGGAAGCTGGAAGAAGCCAGAGGTTTTTCGATGGTTATGGGGGGGGGGATGAGGTCAGTCGCATGATTTTTCTTCACCGGCCGAGACCGACGCTTCCCGCGAGGGATCGGCGAATCGGCGTTCCAGAAGGGCCAGAATACCCGCTGCGAGGAGGAAGAGGGGCGCTCCCACATAGGATGCGAAATAGACCACGGCATAGAACATCCCGAGCAAGATGGAAGTTTTGTCCGCCAGATTGCCCGAGGGCGAGGTGCCGCAAACGACCGAGGTGTAATCGCGCAGTCCCCACAGGTTGAGAAGGCCGAAGACGCTTGCGATCGCGAGGGCGCGTATCAAGAATCCCAATGGCGAGAAGAACGGGGCACGCAGGATGCGCAGGATTGGATTCCGGGAGGTGGACTTGGGGGTATCGGTTGTCATTGCGGTCTCCCTTTCCGGATTTTTTCCAGAACGGGTCCGGCCGTGGCGGCGTAGAGCAGGACGGCATCGCCCACCTGGTTACTGGCGCAGAAGCGGAGGCTCCCCTCCCGTTCCACCGGGAAGGCGGCAAAGTGCAACGAGGTGAGCAGGGCGCTGAGATAGGGGCGGTCGCCGAAGGTGGCGGCGGCCAGGAACGCCTGTCCGCTTGAGCCTGCGCTGGCCCCGAGGAGGGGCACGATGGGACCGGAGTCCACATCGGGTTTCCCCGCCCACTGCCGGGGCCATTCGCGCGCGTAGCCAAACCCGGCGACGGTCACGCCCAAGGCCTGCCGCGCCCGGTCGTACTGGTCGCGCGCGAACTCCGGGGCGATGAAGTCGAGAAAGTGGGCCACCGTCCAGATGGAGGAGCCCTCCGGCCCGTCCAGAAAGCCGCCGTCTGGCGTGTAGCTGGACACGAGCAGGCCGGTCGCGGGATGCGTCAGTTTCTGCCGGGCCGTATCCACCCACTCGCGGAAGAAATCCGAGTGGTCCGTACCGTCGAGATAGTCGCCGGTCTTCAGCGCGGCCAATGCCACCGAGTTGCAGAACATCCAGCACTCCATGGGGTAACTCTCGCCAGATAGAACGGGACTTCTTCGCATCCGTTCGAGCAGGGCGTCGAGCCGCTCGCGCATCGGGGCGGCGTACTCCGCCTTTTCCCGCGCCACCCGCCGCATCCCCATCATCAGGGCAATCTCGCCATCCACGAACAGGCTGCGGTTAGGCGACACCTGAAAGTCGCGCCCTTTGGCATAGTCCATCAGGAAGTAGAGGTGCCCCTTTTCTTCTTCGAGACGGACCGTTTCGGCGATGATGCGGTCGGCCGCCTCGAGGTATCGGTCGCTTGATTCCGGGTCGCGCAGGGCCATGTTGGCCAGCGACCAGACCAGGAAACTGCACCCCATGAAGTCCCATTCGGCATTGGTCCCACGCATTTTCGAAATTTCGCGTTCGAGGAGTTCCGGCCGGGTCCAGGCGTCCAGGTGCCGTTGGGCCACCTGACGCGTCCGGGCGCCCAGTCCCTGCGCCGGGAAATAATCGTCCAGGTCTTGACGGAAGAAAAGGTGCAGGCAAGGCAGCCAGAGTGCCGTGGCCAGAAGCAGAGAGAACAGGCCCAGGGTTATCCGTTTTCTTTTTTGCAGAGGCATGGGCAGAAGACTCCGTGATACGTGTCGGGCCGGTGTGGATAGAAATAGGGACAACTGTCCCATACGGGAGATCGGACAAATGTGGCAACCGGACGGACCTGAAAAATAACGCCGAAACCGTCCGGCGCCGATGGATGAATTCTGTCAGATGTGCGCCGGAAAGGGAATGGAAAAAAACGGTCTCTTGTGGGCGTGCGGATCGAGATCCCACCGGAAGTTGTTATCTGGACCCTTTGCCGGGCTTTCTCCTGTCCCCTGAAATCAAGAGAATCCCATACGGACCGGCAGTCATATGACCCCCATAACCGCGAATGACAGGATCACAGGATTCTCAGGATGATTCTCAGATGCATCCAGTTTATCCTGCAATCCTGTCTCACTCCTGCGGTTGGAGCGGAATTCGCTTTCGCCTCTCTTGGGGTTACGGCTGTTTCGGGGTCCCAGGCTTCGCGGTGGCCGCGCTTTCCGACCCGGCCGGAACGGCGACGACGCGGAAGCCGAAATAGGGCCGTTTGTCATATGTGTTCCGGGGGTTTCGAGACGCGACTCGACAATTGTCTGGATAGCTTTGATAACTCCCGCCTCGCAACACGTAGAAACTGCTCTTCTCTGGCCCCTTGGGGTCCACCATTTCCAGGGGCGGGTTTTTGTACTCCTCCAGATTGTCCCCGCAGAATTCCTCCACGTTGCCAATCATGTCGTAAAGCCCCCAGGGGTTGGGCGCCCGCAGGCCCACTTTCTGAGTCTGGTACGCCGCGAAGTTTCGGCCCGTCCAGGCATACCGCCCCTCCAGGCCGTCGAACGTGTCCCCCCAATAATAGGCCGTGGAGGTTCCGGCGCGCGCGGCGTATTCCCACTCGGCCTCGGTGGGCAGGCGGTAGGCGACCGTTTTCTCCCGTTCCGAGAGTTTCTTGCAGAACTCCTGCGCCTCGGCGCGGGTGAGGTTTTCCACCGGCAGATCGTCCCCTTTGAACTCGCTCGGGTTCCGGCCCATGACGGTTTCGTACTGTTTCTGCGTCACCTCGTAGATGCCGATGGAGAAGGGGTACGTCAGCGTCACCTTGTGAGAAGGAGCCTGACCTCCCAGCCGGTTCTTCTCGTGTTGGAACGCCTCCATCTGGAACGAACCGGGTTGCAGGCGCCGCAGGGGCATCCCGATGGAATTGGTCGTGACCTCGTCTTGGGCGTAGAGGTGTGGAAAGGGTTTCCCGGATCGGCGGGAACGTTGCGCCGGGTGAACCAGCGGACCGGACAGGGAGGCGGTCGGGACGGCCAGAACCCGGAAGCCACAGATCGGTTTTTCCGGGTCTGCGTAACCGCGCGAGGTGACCCAGCAATCCTTCGGCTTATCGGAGAACCCTCCGCTTCGAATCGCGCGTCCCGGTCCCAGGAAAGCGCCACGGGGGTCTCGCTCCTCGGTGATATCGGGATATTCGTACCAGTCTTCGCACCACTCGCACGCATTGCCGATCATGTCGTACAGCCCCCAGGGGTTGGGCTTCCGGGTGCCCACTTCCTGGGTCTTCTGGCGCAGGCCATAGACGGCATACTGGGCATCGAGTTCGTCGCCCCAGTAGAATCGTGTAGTGGTTCCGGCCCGCGCGGCGTATTCCCACTCGGCTTCGGTGGGCAGGCGGTAGGTCAGGGTTCTCTCCTGGTTGGTGAGGATCCAGCAGAAATCCTGCGCGGCTTCCCAACTGACTCCTTCCACGGGCAGATGGGAATTTTTCGGGTCGTCCGGATGGGTTCCCATCACCTTTTCGTACTGTTCCTGTGTGACTTCGTAAACCCCCAGGTAGAACGGCTGGGTCAGCGTGACCTGGTGGGGGGGGATGGCTTCATCGAGGCTTGTTCCGTTCGAAGGAACAACCCCATCGATCGAACCCATCACAAACGACCCGGCGGGGATGAGTTTGAGCTGCATCCCGATGGAGTTGGTGAGAACCCCGTCCGGAGTCTCGGAAGGGACGGTTGCGGTGGTGACGCCGGTCGAGGCCGTGGCGGTGGTTTGAGGGGCTGGAGGGATTCTTTCAGCCGCTTTTTCGTCCGAAACCCTGACAACTCGGAAACCGATGAAGCGGAAACGAGCGTTGAAGGGACTACCACCACGACCTGCGGATCGGCCACCTCGAACCACGTGGGATTTTTGCTCTCCCCGCGATTCAGAATCAGACCCTTTCGGATCCATGTCCTCATCGCCGGATAGGGTGTCTGTGTAATAGTCTGAGCACAACTCTCCGACATTTCCGCTTATGTCGTACAACCCCCATGCGTTGGGTAAGAGCATGCCGACCTCATGCGTATTGTTTCCGCGATTCGACCCGAGCCAGGCAAATCTTTCGTCGAGCGCATCGCCCCAGTAAAAGGCTGTTTGTGTCCCCGCCCGGCAGGCGTATTCCCACTCCGCTTCGGTCGGCAGGCGGTATTCCTGTCCCTCAATTTTCGATAGCCTCTGGCAAAAGAGTTCCGCTTCTTCCCATGTGACCGTTTCGACTGGATTCCGGGGAGCGACATGGGTCGAGGGGTTCGTCCCCATCACCTTTTCATATTGCTCCTGGGTGACCTCATATGTCCCCATATAGAAGGGCCGGGTCAGTGTAACCTTGTGCTGAGGCCAGTCCCAACTCTGTCGAGCCTTTTCGTTTTCCGGCGAACCCATCACAAACGACCCGGCGGGGATGCGTTTCAGTTTCATCCCGAGGGAGTTGATGAGAGTGTCGTCCGGGGAGGCGGACGGGACGGTTGCGGTGGTGGTGCTGGTTGGGACTGGGGTGATCGTCTGGGCCGTGGCGGTGGTTTGCGCCCCCTGCGCTTCCGGCTTTTGTGCTTTCCCCGGATCGGGACGCAGGATGACATTCTTGAACTCCACCTCGCGGAACGGGCGCGAGAGGAGGCGGAATTCCTGGATCTGGGAAAGGGGGGTTTGGACTTTCAGTTTCTCCGGCAGGATCTGGCCCTCACGGATTTTGAACGAGCTGCGGCACATCCGGCGCCGGCCATCGAACGTGATGGCGACAAAACTGTTCAGGATATCCGGATCGACCGCCATATCCCGCGTAATCGAAATAAAGGCATCGCCGTCGGTGTCCTGCCCAACGCCCTGGACCCGAATGCCGTGGGGCAGGGCGTAAAAGATCCGGTTTTTCGAGGTGTCGAAATCGCTCGAAACCGCGCCTTCTTTCTTCCAGGGAAGCAGGGTGTAGCGCAGTCGCAGATCCACCCGCTCGGGCCATTCTCCGGTCTGCAGTCTCAGAACCCGCAGCGCCCAACCCGTTTTGCCGTTCTCGGCCGACGAATCTATCACATCGTAGACATTACTGGAGACATCCAACTGTTGCCCGGCCGGGTCGCGCGCTTCGATTCCCACCAGGCTCTCGGTGTCGAAAAGCGGATGTGACGACCAGACGTACAGGTCGCGTTGATCGGGGCGGGTGGCATCGCCTTCGAAACGGCGACTGATTTCGCCGAGCAACCGACGCTCCTCCCCTTCAACATTGATCGGCGAGCCATCGGGACGCCAGGCCCGGTC